>MNYO01000024.1 GCA_001873165.1 Candidatus Gracilibacteria bacterium CG2_30_37_12 | reverse complement strand
CGATACTATATGGAAGAATGGAAAAGTTGCAAAAAATTTTCTGAAGAAGCTCTCTATAAGAGAAGCAGGAATGATGAAGAATTTCTTAAAAAACTTATGGTACAGGAAAAATACTTCCTCGAGAATATAGTGTTTTTTTATCAGGAGAAGTGATGGATGGAAATATAATATCACAACTTCGTACAGTAGCCACAAAATCCGATGCATATTCACATGGACATGAGATGCATTGTACATTTCCTTGTATGATTCCAGAACCTTGTATTTTATCTGTCAAACATACACTTGTTGTACTATTAACGTCCACGATATTTCCTGATCCATACTCATTAACTATTGGACATCATTTATTGGAAAGTGGACCAAAAACATCTGGACACATATCGAGGATATTTCCCGCCGTATCATAGTTCAAAATCCCATCACCATCAGGATCACGATTAGGAGAAATAATGACTACTAACTGTGCATATGCGATATTTCCAGCAGAATCATACACAGTAAGTGACACGGAATAGGTGCCTGCCGTAGTGAAAATATGTGAAGGATTTTGCTCTGTACTACTCGTCCCATCTCAAAAATTCCAATTATAGGTATAGTTTCCATCTCATCCAGTCGCATGGGAAGTAAAAGGCACAGGGGCACCCACCATTCCATTGAGAGAAGAAGCAACGGCTTCTAATCCATTATTATTATTCATATTGGTATTATTATTCACCACTCCAATTTGGAGAGAAATTCCACTATTTGTCGCGCTAGTATTCCCGACAAAAACTTGCTGATAGGAAGTGGAAGTCTGTCATTTTGCATCAGTAATAATAAGTTGCACCATCCATAATCCTGAGGTTCCGAGATCAAAGTTATCTAAATAACTTCCTGTTGCAATTTGTTGTGTTCCTGTAGTTGTATTGGTAAAGGTCCAATCATATTGAAGTGGAGAAACCAATCCGCCAGTTGCATATCCTCCAAAATCATATACAGTTTCAGTGGTATTTGGAAAAGTAGTTGTCTTACTTTTTATACTCGAAACGGGAGTTTGTATTTTATCAAAAATCTTGATAATAGAAGCAAAATCAGAAACTTTGGTCGTATTGATTTTAGTACTACACATATTGATTGTAAAAATTTTCGCAGCCATCGCCACGAATTCTTTTTTGGTAATGTACTCATTGGGAGAAACCTTTTGGTACATATCCATACTGATAAGTCCTGATTCTACAGCCTTTTGCGCATATCCGTACCAGTATGTATCAACATCTTGCAGAACTATATTTTTCGTATAAGGATTACTGTTGTAGGCATCGTTCCAGAGTCCAGCCTGACGTAAGAGAACTGCCGCTGCTTCTATTCGAGTAATGCTATTTGCTGGACAAAAAGGAACTTCCGAAAAAGTTTGATTATTTTGACACTGTGTTTTCCCTGCTGCATCGAGTGTATATCCACGAACAATTTCCTTTTCTTTTGCATATGATATACAATAAAAATACTTATTTTGTTTGAGAATGTCTACAAATGGATTATTGGTATAACGGAGAATATCTGTCACGCTCGGTGTGATACATTTCTGACAACTTACTCAGACGGTAATTGCAACAAACTCATCACGTGGGAGGAGTCCATTTGGGTGAAAGAGATGATCGGAGGTATCGGAAATAACTCCTGCATCAAACATATATTTGAGATCAGAATAATAGGAAGCCTGTGATGAGACATCGGTAAATGGCAATCCGGCTGCATACACAAAAGAAGGAGCTATGAGCAATAAAAGGAGGAATAACTTTCTAAACATAAGAGGCTACATCTATAAAAATATATGAATCCTTGGCATTATACCATATAAATGCTCAAGAAACAAAAAAATTACAAGTCCAATACTTTTATCTTCCAATTTCCTTTTGGAAGCGTATTTCATAAAATCCATTGATTCAATTGTCTCGTCATTGCATAATCGTATTTATTTGAGAAACACCAATCTTTAATATCCGCTAATTCTGTCACTTCAATAATCTTGGTCTTGGGTGCCATGAAAACATCTCCGAGCTCATCAGTATTGAAAACTTCATATCTATTTTCCATTAGATATTTTATCGCAATTATTCGAAAAAGATATCGGGTTGTTTCTTCGTTCAGATACAGATCATAATAAGAAGTAACTTTCTGATCATCCAAGGCACGACGGAGTCCATTTTCTCAGCGATTATAGGCAGCAGCTACGAGTGTCCAGTCATGAAAATCTGCATAAAGTTTCTTAAAATATGTAATAGCCGCATCAGTTTCGAGTTCAAAATTATACCGTTCATCAACCGTATCATTTACCTGTAATTTGTACTGTTTTGCTGTATCTGGAACAAATTGCCAAATTCCACCAGCTCCTGCGCTACTGAGGGACTCGTTTCGAAGTCCACTCTCTGCAATTGCTAAGTATTTGAAATCATCGGGAATTCCTGCTTCTTTGAGTTTCTTTTCTATATAGGGAATATAAAGTGGTTCTCGTTTATGATAGAGAACGAACTGATAGAGATTGAAACGTGTTACTGAAAGCTCTTTCTCAAACTTTTCCAGATTATAATAATATTTCCCTTCAAAAGATACTTTTTCTCCTGCGAAATTTATTTTGGAATAATCGATAATCTTTGAGAGATCCGCGGTATGTTGAGAGCTTTTCCCAACAAAGAGAAATATCCCGATACTTACAAAAAGGATCAAAATAGAAACGATGAGAATGAGACGACTTTTACTCATGAGGAAAAATTATACAGTAATATATACTCTTCTTTCATCTTCTTTTTCTGTTTTTAAAATCTCTATATCGATGGTTGACTTATATCTTCCTTCGAGGATTTCTGGCCATTCTATGAGACAGATATTTTCTCCATTATCAAGAATCTCTTCTCATCCGATATTCACGAAATCATCATAAGTCTGTAGTCGATAGAGATCAAAATGATAAATATTTTGGTCATATTTATTATAATAGGTGTACGTCGGACTTTTTACAGTTATCGGAGTACCAAGAAGAGTGGAAATAATATGCTTGGAAAGAGTGGTTTTTCCTACCCCAAGATCTCCACGTAAAAATATCCTCTCCCCTTTCTTGGGTCGGATAGGAAATCCTGAGAGATTTTCTCTCGTGAGAATGTACATCATTTTATCTTGCATAATTTGCATTATATGAAATATTGTGCTAATATCAATCTGTTATATTTATTTTATATTTTCTCTTTATGAACACCACTACAGAACAACTTGCACAACAAAAATCGGACAAACAGTCTACACAAAGCATGCTCCTTATAGCATCTGCTACGCTTTTTGCGATTATTTGTGCTATATCTACTTTTCTCTTTTTTGAGAATATGCGACTTACTTCTGCCATTGAAAAAGCCCAAGCAGATAGTTCTCAATATGCCACGAGTATAGAGAAAATAAAAAGCGACAAAAAAATTATCGCTGCAGAACTGGTGACAAATAACAAATCTACTATTCTACAAGATATCAAGAAAAATGAAGCTCAGACCTATATTAGCGAACTCATCAGTATTGCCAGAAATTACAAGATGATTTTTACTGGATTTTCCTATGAGAATGGAAAAATCACCACTTCTGCCACTTCTATACCAGAAACGATTCTCGCAGGAGACGATGGGATTAGGAAAATCTCCCAATTTATCGGAGATTATAGAACAGGAAGTGGAAGTATTTTCCAACTTGCTCCCGTACTGACTGTTTCTGGACACGAGCAAAAGCGTAATTTTTCTATAGAATTTAATGTTACAAATACTCCTCAACAATAAAATTTTCATCTTTTATTATTTTTTATATAATCAACACTCATGCAAACCAATCTTCAAAATATGGACGACAATAAAAAGCAAATCATCGCGATAATACTACTCTGCTTGAGTATTATCATCGGATTCTTTTTCACTATCGATCAGGGATACAGCTATATAGAACACAAAGATTCTCTTGAACTCGCGCAAAAAGATACTATCGCGCAAAAATGAGCTCTCGATAAATTACAAACTATGAAAGATAATATCGAAAAAGATACAACTCTTCAAAATGAAATCTCACGATATGGAGGCGATTTCCGAGAAGATGCTATTCTTGATAGTATATTTTCTCCAAATAATACGGGGATAAGTATCGCGAATATTTCTCTGTCCAAAGGAGAAAAAACAGCAAATGGACTCTCACTTGCAAATATTTCTCTGTCGTTTAAAGCACAAGATATTTATACCCTCAATACTTTTCTCAACTATCTTACAAGTGGGAAAAATAGTAAATCCTACGTTATCAAGAATCTCTCCTTTCCACTCGATACCACGAAAAATGAAGCTGTTTCTGCAAGCATAGAGCTTGGTATGTACTATTTTGAATAATTTCCACTAAAACTTATAAAGTATGAAAACAAAGTCCTTACAAACTATACAAAAAATACAAGAAGTCCGCTTCTGGCACCGAATTAGTGTAAAAGAAAAAGCACTCTTCTATGAACATCTCGCAAATATGGTGGATGGTGGAGTAAGTGTTATTTCTGCACTTCGCTCATTTCTCGATAAAAATAGAAATATCAAACTAGAAGTTGAGATCAATAATCTGCTCGTTTTTGTTGAATCAGGGGATAGCTTCAGTATCGCCATGAAAAAACTTCCGAGTATTTTTGACCGACGAGAAGTTGCTATTATAGAAGCCTGAGAACAATCTGGTACTATGCAACATTCTTTTGTGAGCCTTGCAAATGAACTCAGAAATCAAGAAGAACTGAAGTCAAAAGTAAAAGGAGCACTTACTTATCCATTTATTATCATTCTTTTTTTGGTCGGAGCGGTTATGACGATTATGACGTATATCATACCAAAATTGGAACCACTTTTTGCAAATACGGGAGTAGAACTGCCTTTTGCCACTCAGGCACTCATTGGAACAAGTCGATTCATACAGGGAAATTTCTGGGGAATTATCATATTTGCCATCGTTATTGTTTTGGCTTTTCAGGCCTATGCAAAAAGTATAACGGGACGACGAGCACTCGATGTATTTTATCTGAAAATCCCCGTAGTCGGAGATGTTTATCGTAACTATACGATCGTGCGAGTTGCCTCCACTCTTTCGCTTCTCCTCGAAGCAGGAATTCCTATTGTTCGAACTCTCACTTTGACAGGAGAAGGAAGTAATAATGTCGTGTTTCAAGAAAAAATAGAAGCCGTTTCCAGAAATGTACAAAACGGAAAAAAGATAGCAGAAAGTATCGAAGAGTCCGATCCGAATTTCAAAGTATTTACTCAAGATTTTTATCAGATTATCTCTGCTGGAGAACGAACTTCCACGGTTAATAAAGTATGTCACAAACTCGCAGCACAATACACACGAGAAGTGGATAGCTCCATTGCCGTGCTCGTTCGCTTCATTGAACCTCTTGCTATTTTGATAGCCGGAATATTCGTCCTCTGGTTTGCCTTCGGAATATTTGCAGCAGTATTGAAGATTACAGAGACGGTGGCATAAAAAGATTACACGAAAATACTCTCAAAATTTGAGAGTATTTTTATATTCAAGAAATCTGAGGTTTTTCAAAAGCGAAGTAATTTGAGTGCAAATCGAAGCCATAGCTCCCCCGAAGAGGGGTTACTACAGTGAACCGTACGTCTGTGCGGAGAACGAGGAAATGGAGATTTAAGCTCAAAGAACGAATTTTTCAGAAACCTCTTATTTTTTTCGTATCTCATCGACAATCTGTTTTGGCAATATTACCAAATCTCCGAGAAGTATCAGGAGAAACTTGAGTATAGAATGAGCAGAATCGAGTGCTCCCACTCAGATTCCTGCGAGATCTATGATGATATTTTCACCAAGTTTACTTTCTTCGAGTTTCTTGATCCAAGGAAATCGAGCAGTCAGATATGCCGTTTTATTGATGGTATATTCTTTGGATTCATTAAGGTTACTGAGTTCCAGTTTTAGCTCTTTGAGCCCCGATACAACGAGCTGTTCTACTTCCCGGAAAAGTGACAATATATCTTGAAGCACTTCATCGGAAATTTCTGCCCCTTCGAGTTTTTTCTCTTTCTGGAGTTCTGATCGGAGCCCTTCTAGACCTTTTCCCACTTCTATACGATGAATCAGTGCGAGGATTTCTTTTTTCGTCATGTGACTATTCAGACTCTTAAGTGTACTCACAATCTGATTCTCCAAATCAGATTTTTCTTTATCTTTCAAAACACCTGCTTGTTGTTCGGGCGAAACAGGTTTTTTGATAATTTCTTTTACAGAATCTCTTTGTTCGTGAGGCATAGTCTAATAACTAAAAAATAAAATTATTGTATACTTCCGCTCATATTCAAACTCCCTGTTTGAGTTTTTTCCGTAGCTTCTATCTTTTTCAGAAGCTCATCTGCTTCGTGTCCAAATACACCGTCTGAATCGATTTCCTTGGTAGATTGTATATATTCTTTTGCGGAAGTATAATTATTTTTAGAAAAATGCCATTTCGCAAACCCAAGAATCGCACCAGGATTACGTGGATTTAGTGCATAGGCTTTATTAAAATCCTCCCATGCACGACTCATATCATTATTCAAAATATATAAATCTCATCGCAGTACATACAACATATCAGAGTTTGTAAACATTTCTATCCCTTGATTTGCCCAAAGAAATCCTTTCGAGATATCATTTTCTTGTAAGGCAGTATGTACCGCGATAATAAAATCATCCTCTTTTACATCCGATTCTTTGAGAAGATATCGAAATATCTTAAACATACTTTTTATATCTCCGAGCGTGTAATAATTATATATAAGCCGTCGTTCGAGTTCCGTTTTTGGCATATATCCATTGAGAACGGCGGTATTAAAATACATATTGGAAGTCGCGTATTCTTGCGTGTTATAGTTCGTAAGTCAGAGTGTATAAGCCACGGTTATGTCTTTTGGATCGAAAGTATAATATTTTCCGAGAAATACATTTGCCTCCCGATATTTTCCAATCTCGTAATTACAGTACCCCGCGATTTTGTAAGCAATCTTATAATCTGGTCGTTTTTGAATAATTTCTTCGGTAATTTTTGCTCCCGCCAGATATTCCTTTCCTTGGAAAAATGCCCCCGCGATGAGGATATTTCTATAGTGAAAATCGGTACTCACATTCATATAAGTATCAATGATATTTTTCAGTTTCTTGGTCGGTTCGTAGCTTCCAGAATAGGAATCCAATGCGACGATACAATTATGAATCCCTGTATAACAATTTTCTATATATCCATAATACGCCGTTTGATCTTCTGTAAGTCCCATTTTCTGAATCTCCACACTTTTATCCGTCACTTTTTCATCAAACATAAGAGCCGAAATGGCTTGTTGCTTTTCTCCCTCTTCCAAGTCGACAAATGGAACTTTTGCATAATATGAATACGCATGAGTAAAATCTTTCATATCAAAATATACTCCTGCTATCTTCCGCTCCAAAGTGTGATCATCCTTGAGAGTTTTATATGCATTGAGATAATACGAAAGAGCCGTATCTTGATCATTTTTGAGCGAGAAATAATCCCCTTTCCGTATGATAGAACGAAAATTGATTCGACGTTTTGATTCCTGGAGTTTCTCCTCTCGAAGTTGTCATGCTTCGGCAATATTTTCGCTACCCGTCTGGATGACTCATGATCCATTTTGAGTCGTTCACGAAGCATCCTGCACTCAGTTTCCTTCCTGAGTCGCAGGAGAAAACGGAAGCGTACAAGAAGTGAGGAGGAATAATGGAATAAGAATAAAAAAAATAGTTTTTGGAAACATAAAAATGATGGAGAATAAATTTCTGAAAAAGTATACAGAAAACAGAGG
>MNYO01000018.1 GCA_001873165.1 Candidatus Gracilibacteria bacterium CG2_30_37_12 | reverse complement strand
CACGAGTCTTGTTCTGAAAGACATATCAGCAATCCTTGCACTTGTATCTTTGTTTTCATCTCATGAATCCATCTCTCTTGATACAATGACTTGAACATTTCTTGCATCTTTTCTTATAACTTTTATTCACTCTTGTAAAAGTAAAGGAGTATTTGGCTTTACAATACCAAATATTCCATATTTTAGCCACACACTATTTTCTATTAATCCAAAAAAGGAGAGAAAAATCAAACTGATTCTTTCTCTCCTACTCGGGTAAAACCTATCATTCCAGCCACACACTATTTTCTATTAAGCCTATTATGTCTTTAAATGAATAAATAGATGTGAATACTAGGTTTTTATCATAAGTAACAGTAATGTTTGTCATAGAGGAAATACCCGCCAATCTATTCACATTAAATGTTTGTTTTATTATCAAGGATTTATCCTTGTAATAATAAGGCCCATACATAACGGAGACAGGGCCAGATTCTTTTATAGTTGTTTTCAATCCCCACAGAACCCATACAATCCCTACAATACTAATAATTACCACTACCACTATAATCCCTAATGTAATTTTGAGAGTCATATTAAGAGTATTATTTCGTACAAGTAAAAGTCTTGATAAGGTCTTCATACTTGGTAGTGGCACCCGTTGAGAGTCCGAGTCCGAAAGTCATCAAATATACCATATCTCCACAGACTTTCGAAGTCTGAACAAATTTTTGTTTCGGAGTATTGATGTTATATTTTGCTTCAAATACATAAAGATTGGAAGTATCAGTATCTCCAAAGGTAATCACTTTCTCATCGAGCTTTACGAATTCCTTGTATTCCCCGGTGGTAAGTGCATAATTGACCACGCTGTATTTTTTGGAAGTCATCGCTTCAGAAAGTTTTTCTTTCATGATACTCATATTATTGGAGTACCCAGATACGATTTCTGTGGAAGTCAGCGCTAAAGAAATAGTTCCATTTTTAGTTGTGGGAAGTGCTGCTTTATCTATAACCATCCATGTTTTTGGGATATCGATAGAAAAACCTTCTCCTGTAAATGGAGTGGTACTCAGGGTTGTGTCGGTTGCTGCACCACAAGAAGTGAGAAGGAAAAGACAAGCGAGGATAATTATTTTATTCATAAAAGGGGGAGTAAAAGAGTATGAAGACCGATGTGAATACTGACAATAACAAGGAGAATAATAGTACAAAGTGCAAAAACAATATATCGTAAGAAGAGATATTGTTCTAGGTAAATAACTATCCCATAGGAACAGATATTATAGACCAGAGCAAGACAAGAAAATACAAATACGGGATAGAGAAAAAAAGCAAGAGTCGCAGTATATTCTGGATAGAGTCCACCTATTGTCATGAGAAGTGTAAAAAAATACAAAAATGCCGTGAGAATAAAGAGATTTTTCGCAACACTCAGATGGAGTTTCGCACGCTTTAATGGACTTGCGAAGAATTTTTTCTCGAGTCCGAAAAAGGAAGTGTTTGTATTTTTGTCCTTGATTTTATCCATAAATTTATATAATGCAGAAAGAAGCTTTAATCCTGATTATATTAAAAAATGTCTTTAACACAAGAGCAAGTTAAACATATTGCACGTCTCGCAAAACTCCATGTCACTCCTGAGGAAGTAGATGGTTATGTAACTGACCTGAATTCTATCGTTGGGTATATCGATATTCTCAGCAGTGTCCCAGATTCCGAACTTCAAAAAGTACAAGGAAATATCGAACATTCGCTCATTCCACGATTGGATGAAGAACACCGAGATATAACTCGCGAGGCACTTCTTGCTTGTTCTCCACAAAAGATTATCCAGAATCAAATTGCTGTTGATAGTCTCGGAATTAGAGCATAATTAAAAAAGAAATTTTATAATCTTCCTTATGCTTACTTCCATTGCTCTCGATTCCTTCAAGAACCATACGAATCGGTCGTTTGATTGGGGAATGAGAAATATCATAACTGGACCAAATGGTTCTGGGAAAACCAATATTCTTGAAGCTATGTATTTGTTTGTAAATACTCTCCCGCCACAGGAGAGAGTTTTTTTGCAATTAATCCCAACGGATTCATGAATACTTTCTATCGAAGGAACATTTATTAAAAATAATCTTCCCTATACCGGGAGGATTGGTTATACGAAAGGGGAGTGAAAAGTACATTTTTTGTCTCAGCAAGCAAGTGTCACGAGATCTCGTCATAGAGAGATTATCCCGCTTCGGGCGATACTTTTTACGCCTATGGAGATGAATATCCTCTATCTCGGACCAAGTTTACGAAGAGATTTCCTCGATGAAGCGATACTTATCGCACATCCAGAATTTGCAAAAATTAAACGTGAATATAATCTGGCTCTTAAGAATCGCAATCGTCTCTTGAAACAGATTCGAGAATGAATAGCTACGCGTGAGACATTGAATCTCTGGGATTCTCTGTTTATAGAAAGAGCCAAGGTATATTATATGTATCGTAAAAAATTGCTTGATTTCATACAAGCACACCTTACGTCGGTGGAGAAACTTCTGGAAGAAAAATATTCTCTCACTTTCAAATATACTACCAAGATTGATTTTGAACGGATAGAATCGAGTATGTTGCAATATCTTCGAGAAAATAGAGAACGAGATATTATCACAGGACATACCTATATCGGTCCGCATCTCGACGATTTTCAGTGTGTGATATCGGGTGATATACCATCGAGCGATTATCTTTCACGCTGAGAGAATAAAACAATCTTAATCGGTCTGAAGTTTATACTCATAGATTTTATCGAAGAAGTTTCCCAGAAGGAAACTATTCTCCTTCTGGATGATTTATTTTCTGAGCTGGACTCTGAACATATTGCATCTATCCTGACTTATGCAGATAATCGACAACTCTTTATAACGGCACAGAATATACCGAGTTTTCTCGTCAATAGAGAGGAATATTATTTTCATAGATTATAATATAATAGAACAATTAAAATTGTAAATAGCATTTATTTGGCACAAAAATGCTTTTATGTTATATTAAAGAGGTACAGCCAATTACCACAAAGAGGTACAGCCAATTACCACAAAGAGGTACAGCCAATTACCACTTATATTTTCTATCACTTTTTTATGAAAAAATTTCTTACCTATCTCCTTGTTATTTCCTTCGGTTTCTCTTCTTTTTCTGCTTTTGCAGCAACAGGGGCAACGGTCGCTACAACAACTACCGCTAAAGCGGATCACTTTGAAGTTACTATTCAATCTCCCGTACGTGTGGGAGAATCAACCGATATGGTTGTAAAAGTTCTCGATAAAACGGGTGCTATCAAGAAAGATTATCTCGGTACTATATATATAGTAGTGGATAATGATTCCAAAGCAACTATTCCATATGCAGCCGATGGATATGCTTTTAAAAGTGCCGACCAAGGAACTATTACTTTTTCTAAAGGACTTGCTTTTACGAAAGCAGGAAAAATGAAAGTAACCGTTATGGATATCGATAATGATAACCTCGAAGGCATTGCTTCTGTAACTGTAGAAGATAATACTGGCACAACAGTAACTACAGGAACGGAAACAGTTACTATTATAAGCCCAGATAATAATTCAGAAATTCCATCAGATTCCGTAAATGTTATTGGTTCTACTAAGAAGAATAGTAAAGCACAGGTATGGCTCAACGGAAAACAAGTGGGAGATACTCAGACGGGAGAAGATGGAAAATTTGTTTACGAACTCAAGAAATTGGATCAAACACAAAATATTGTGCAAGTAAAAGTTCTTGATGGTACTGATGCTGTTATCGGTGAGTCCGACAAGGTATCTTTCAAAACAAGTACTGGTGGTCCAGTCTTTAATACTCTTACTATAAAAGAAGGAGCAAAAGTATCTGTTGGAACTCTTCTCAATGTAGAGATTTCCGCAGAACCAAAACTCAAGAAAGTAACAGCCACACTCGGAGATAGTACAGAAACATTTAAGGAAACAAAGGATGGTATTTATAATGGAACTCTTACTGCACCAAGTGCTTCTGGTAGTTTCCAAATCGGAGTAACTCTCAAGAATGATCTTGGAAAGATTACAGCAAAAGAAGGAGTGGAAACGATTGAAACAATGGATCTTCCAAATTCTTTCAAGAATATAAAATCTGAAGTAGCTGCTAAAAAAGTAAGTTTTACTTTTACAGTAGATAATGAGCCAGTAGATCTTGCGAAGTTTAAATTTCAATACGGAACAGAAAGTGGATCTCTTACGAAAGAAGTAATTACTTCAGACAAAGAAAAGATGAAAACAAAGAGTGGTGCATATACTTGGTATATCGCAAATCTTGATCCACAGACTAAGTACTTCCGAATTCTCGGACTCGATAAATCAGGAAAAGAGATTCTCAAAATGGCACCATCCGATATTTTCACCGTAGATATTTCTCTCTCCGCAGCTTCTGCTTGTATGGTTTCAAATATCGCAGGAATCAAAACTACCTCAGCAAATGGTACAACTATCCTCTCCTGGGATGCAGCACCAGACGCAACAAGCGGATATAATGTATATAAAAGAGGTGCCGATGGACAATATGCTCTTATAGAAAATGTTCCTACAAATAGTTATACGATTTATCTTTCAAAAGATGCAGTGAAATATGATGACTTTGCTATCACTTGAGTATGTAATAGTGGAGAAGGGGAATCTCCATATCTGACAGAAGTGACTCGTGTAAAAACAGGTCCAGGGCAGATTTTGATCCTTATGGGACTTTCTATCCTCATCGGATTCTTCATTACTCGCCGAAAGTTTTCTTTCTTCCGAGGAAACTAAAAATATAAGAAACAAAAAATAGGAAATCCATTGGATTTCCTATTTTTTGTTTCTTATATTATGTTGTAATTATTTCTTTTTCCCTTCTTTTCCGAGGAGGATTCTTCGCCCCATGTGATAGAGAAATTTCCCACCAGTGAGAACAAAGAAAGATCCAAGAACTATATAGATAACAACATTGAATGTTTTGAGAAGGAAATCTATGAGATTCACGGAGAGATTACGAATCGTATCATTGAAAGTAGTTACAAGCTCGCGCGTATCGGAAAACCATTGTGTTTTGAGTTGATCGAAATCAAAAAGTACTTGTTTGCTAAAGTAGACGGAGAAAGTCACAAATTTTATCTGCTCTTCATAATCAACTTTTTGTTTGTTAAGATTATCGATTTGTTCGAGAATATCATTTCGTTCTCTCGAGAATTTTGAGATAAGTTCCGATTTATTGAGGATGATTTTATTGAGTGCATCGATACTTGTTGCAGAGGCATTATCTTTTTTGAGCGCATTCCAGAGTTCGTCATATTGACTTTTTGAGTTATTGAGAAGCATATCAACATCTGCAAGATTTTTGTTGAGTTCTGCAATTTTATCCGTTGTTTGAACAAATGGTTTTATGATATTGGTAATGTCGGAACTCATATCCTGGAGGTGAAAATGAGTTTTCAGAAAATCTATAATGAGAGATTCTTTCCCCTTTATAATCTTGAATGTGAGATTGCAAGAATTTTTTGAAGTATTGCGATTTTCTATTTTTACATTTTCATGATATTCCTCAAGCTTGGTCGCAAGATAGACACAATCAGATTCTGGATTCTTCGAATTAATATTTGCTGTATATCGTTTCACCTCATAGGCTATATCAGAAGATGTTTTCTCTATATTAGAAATACCACGCAGATTCATAACTCCGGGTGATGGTGAGATATTTTCACTTTGTTGCATAGCAGTATCACCAAAGGACATGGATCATTTTGAATTATCATAGGAGCCTATTCTTTCTCCCATGAAATTGGAACTGATGCTGGAGAATATAAATGAGATAATTCAGAGAAATAGAGCAATAAATATAATTCAGAGAAATCCGATTCCGAACCACTTGAAGATACTTTTTACTTCAAGATTTTTAAATTTTTCGAACATAGAATAGAAAGTGAAGAAATAAACAGTTGATAGAGTAATCTTTTTTACGAGAAAAACAATATCTTCTTTATTATTCTTATGGTTTCTATGATAGATTCTTTAAAAATTATGGAATAGACGGAAGATATATCTAAATAATTTTTCTTACTTTTTCTATTAGTTTCTTTTTCATTTCATTATCTCCTCATTTTTCGGCATATGCGGCGTGCATACATTCTGTAAGAATTTTTTGAAATTCTTTTGATACAAACTTTCCATGAATATCCTTGGGAGTTTTTTTTGTTGCAAGAGGAACTTGCTCAGAATCTTCGAGATGAGAACGAATAATGAAACTGAGACGTTCGAAAAAATCTACATCGTCTATTTTGAGGTCACCCAATAAATCATCTATGGATTTTTCTTCTGGGAGTATGATATGGAGATTATTTTGCATTTTATAATATCGCTCAAAAGCAATAAAATATCCTATATAAATAACATACACAATAATTCCTATTCCGATCATATACCAAGTCTCCTCCTTGAGATAAGGAAGAAAATGGAGAAGATTTTTAATAGTATAGATATCGGTCATAATATAAAAATAAAAAACAAATTAATGATATTTCCACCACTCTCCATTTATTTATAGTATTCGCCATATACTCTTCGAAGATTCGCTTTACAAAGAATCTTATCTTTGCAGGTAAATATCTTACCAGGAATACGCATATCTATATATTGTACATCCCCTGAATTGATAAAATCATTATTCTTGTCATTGTATATCTTGAGAGAAAGTATTTGACTCTCTATATCGTCAGCAGTTCGTAGGAGAACGATGAGTCCACTTTCGAGAGCGATATGAATCTCGCGTTCTGATTTAAAATAGGTAAACTTTGATGTATTGATTGTAGGGAAAGTAGTCTTAAAGAAATCTCGAGCTTTGAGGAGAAAAGGCATGAATTCTTCACGAATCCCTGCTTTATAATCTATAAAACTCATTTCCGTAAAACTTGCATCTACGAGATCGAGCAAAGAAAGATTTACATCATTTGCTTTCTGGTAAACGAGAATTCCATTACTTGTAATAATATAGGATTTCTCAGAATTCGGAAATCGTACAAAAAACTGTGGTTTATAAGATTCTATGACGATTTTTAATCCATTAGGGAAGAGTTTTGAAACTTCGATATGTTTGATATTCTTTTGAAGATTGGTAAGTTTTTTGAAAACAGTATTCGTATCTATGGAAAAAAGAGAAACATTATAAACATCCTCTATGGACTTATAGGCAATATTTATATCGGTAATAGAATCGAGTCGTTCTATGATAACTTTTGATGGAGAAACTCGAAAATAGGGAGAGAAAAAAAGTATATAGATGCTTGCAACAATCAGAAATATTCCGATAAATAGAAAAGAAAGATGAAAGCGGCCTTTATTCTGTTCGAGAATATTTACCAGAGTATTGAAATAATAAAATCGTTTCTTTTCCCGAAAGAGCGTAAAAAGTGGCATACGTTTATCAGGAGATTTTTGTGTATCAAAAAGATAGCGCTTTTGTTTTTCCAGCGCTGTTTCTTTTCGAAATTTTCGATTTTTCCAGTAGCGAATAAGCTGCTGAATCGAGTTTCTAATCTGTCTCATGAAGGTCATATTGTTTGGAGAGTTCGTTAATGATATCTTGAATATTTCTTGTTACGGCTTCATTCTTTATTCGTTTGAATCGGATATGGGGAATCTTATATGTTTGCACTTGTTTTCCTATATCATGCCGAAGTTTATCTGCGAGTGGAGCAAGTTTCTTTGGGAGCATTTCTTCATTTTTCGTAGAAGATATGTACATATCTGCATAGGATCGATCCTTGCTTATTTCTACTTTTACGATACTGACGATACCGAATTCTTCACCATGTTCTCGGACATGTTCGAGGATAATAGGGGAGGATATAGTCAAAATAGTTTCTGCGAAACGGTCGGTTTTTGTGGACATTTTGTGAAAATATAAATAAAGAACTAAAGAATTGTTTGTATTGTATAGTGAATGATAATCGGAGAGATTTTCAGTATATGGACAAAAGTATATGAAAAATATGTATTTTTCAAAATAAAGA
>MNYO01000088.1:4961-8295 GCA_001873165.1 Candidatus Gracilibacteria bacterium CG2_30_37_12 | reverse complement strand
AGTGGTATGCTGACATACATGTGGACATGGTCTTCTTCGAATCCGATGGAAAGAATTTTGACATACATTTCTTTACAGACTCCTTCGATGACTTGTTGTATCTTAGCTTGAAGTACTTTGGTAAGTACTTTTCTTCGATATTTAGTAATCCATACTATGTGGTACCTACAGTCGTAGGTGACATGGGAAGCTTTTCTATATTTCATATTGATTTTCTACTGTAAGAATATATACTACTTGACAGTATAGTTACAATCGGACTAAAGTCACGGGGTTTTGAACCCACTACATTGAAATAAAGCTCCTTTATTTCATATTTCATCTAAAATAAACTATTTTTTGAGAGAAAGTATCTTGGTTATAAAAACAACAATGATAATAAGTACAAAAAAGAGTATTATCTTCCCAATCTTGTCGAGGAATATGGCTGCCATACCGAAAAGAAATGCGAGCGAATATACGAAATAGCGGACAAAGTTTTCAGACATTCCCATATTCAAAAGTCGATAATGCAGATGATGAATACGATCACCAGAAAGAGGATTCTGCTTATTGTATAATCGCATCAAAATTACATAGAAAGCATCTATTAAATATACTCCGAGAACCGTTGCAACCGTAGCTATTTTTCCGCCAGCCATGATTGCGAGAGTCGCTATCATAAAAGCAATAAACATCGTTCCTGATTCACCGAGAAGCACATGTGGTTTTATATTATAAAGCCAGCCTATGAGAATGGTTGGTATAAATATCGCAAGGCAGAAGAGTACAAAAAGAGAGTTGGCCTGAGAAGGAGAAGATGGATCAATCAAATACAATTTAATAGTCAAAACCGCCATCACCAGGAGTGCAACGAAGGAAAGTCCAGAAGTGAGGCCCGGAATACCATCCGACCAATTGATGGAATTAAATACAATCACATACCAAACAATCGTAAATACGAGCGGAATTAGGTAAATTTGCAGAGACCCGAGAACAACATAGTACTGATCCAGATAAAAAACTCAGCCAAATATATTGGAAATATAACTAATCTTGATACTCGTAATTCCAATAATAGCACCGACTCCAATCTGCATAATAAGCCGTACTTTTGCCGGAACAAAAAATGGAGTATCTCGGCGCATCTTTCCGAGCTCTTCAGCAGTTTTCTTCACATCACTTTTACTGCCACGGTCAAATTTATGAATCGTATCCAGATCATCTATGAAGCTGATAAGCGTCACAATTGCTCCAAGTACCAAGATAATAAAAAGTCGATGTTGATTTATCTCATTTAAAAGTGGATGAAGAAAAAGAGAAAGAAGAAAGAAATTGAGATAGAAAATACTTCCAATTCCAAACGGTACAGGATTTCTCTTATGTCCATAAGGTGCTGGATTATCCAGTAGTCCAAAATGGGAGAAAAGATATTTTCACGCATGAAAAATAATAAAAGAGGAAACCAGAGAAACGATAAAGAAAATACTGAGTTGAGAAAAAAGAGACAGTGATGTGAAGTTCATAGTAAATGATATGAATATTTAAAAAAATTATCTACGAATCGGAATTTTTTACTATTTTTTCATTTCCTTTTCGCGAATCTTGTCTTCTATTTCTTGTTCTTTTTCTTTGATATATGCCATAAAAAATTCCCGTTTAAAGAGATACACATAGAGAATAGATACTACCATAATCCCCATAAGAATATAAGAGAAGTACGAGAGAATAGTTTTATAGTATGTTACGAAAGCTACTCAAAGTGTAATAATGATACCAGCCCATAGAACCGACCCGATGATATTATACATCCAAAATTTCCCTGTTTGCATACCCATGGAACCTGCAATAAATGGGATAAATGCACGAGTGAAATTATGAAATTTCCCGAGGATGATAAACCAAGCTCCATTTTTCTCAATCTGTTTTTTGAGGATTTTTAGCTCAGTTCTCCCGAGCCCAAACCAATCACCATATTTTTCTAGAAATTCCGTTCCATACCATTTTCCGAGAAAGTACCCGATAGCATTTCCAATAAGAGCACCGATAATAGCAAAACAGATCATATACCCGAGTTGGAGATGTCCAACTTTTCCGAAGAAACCTCCCACCAGAAGCATAACTTGTTGCCCAGGAACCAGTACTCCAATTACTGGAAATGATTCTATAATACTACTCGCAAAGGCGATCAGATAATTCCAATTTCCAAGCAGATGAATCTGTTTTTCCATCCAACCGATAAATTGTTCGATCCAAGAAGGTTTAAATATAGCAATCGCCGTGAGTACAAAAAGAATACTTCCAAAAAGGAAGTTCAAAAATTTGAAAAAAAGAGAGGAGATTTTATGAATGAATTTTTTTTGCATAGTAAAAATTTTATCCAAAATAATATAATAGAAGTGTTACTATAGCCGAAAAAAATAAGTAATGAAAAAAATAACTTTCTTTAAAAACAGCATGAGAGAATACAAAATACAATACCCATATCCCGAGAAATATCAAAGATACAGTGAAACAGAAACCAGCTGCTACCAAATATCAAATCGCTGGAGCTGTAGCATGTCTCCACGCATCTATCGTATAAAATAAAGATCCTGATGCGACTATAAAAGTGAGTATATTAAAAACAATCTGGAGAAAATTATTTCACATACATAACCGAGTAATGAATAAGTACTTCTTTTTGTTCATCTCAAAAACGAGTCTATGTATTTTCTACGAAAATTCAATTTTCTTTTCTGTATTCATTAAATGAAATCTGTCCTTTTTGTATTTGTGCATTACAGACGATGAATGGCTCATTATCTTCAAAATATTTATCGTGAACAGGCCGCACCGAGAGTTCCAAATGATATTTTTCTCGAAAATATGACTGAACAAAATGTCGAATATCATCCTCGGTTGGAGAAAGCATGAAAGGCTGATACTCTTTTCCATCGGAAGAATAATATACCTTGTGATCTTTATGAAGCACCACTTTTATTCGTGCATCTTTCGTTGGAAATATCAGTTTTGTCTTTTTTCCCTGTATTTCCAGAGTTCCTTGAGTTTTGAGCCAAAGACAATCTTTCAGTGGATAATTTTCTCAAATGCATTTCCATTCATTTTCAGTGGATGGTTTCGTATTCAGAGAAATAAGTGATCCAAAATCCATAAAAGCAGCATTTATTGCTCGTCCAGAAATTCTGGTACTTTGAAAGTCTTTTTCTAAGAAAATTTTTTCTTCTTTCGAGAGTTTCAAAAAACGACTTCCATGATAATATCTGGCAAATATTTTCTCCAGATTTGTATCAAAACTGAGTACTTTTTCATCATATACGAAAGCTCGAATGGCTGCGGCAGTATATGGACCAAC
>MNYO01000088.1:0-4919 GCA_001873165.1 Candidatus Gracilibacteria bacterium CG2_30_37_12 | reverse complement strand
TCCGGAATAAGATTCTACGATTATCTTGGCAGTTTTGAGCATATTTCGAGCCCGAGAATAGTACCCAAGCCCCTGATAATGTGGAAAAAAATCTTCATACGACGCATTTGCAAGCGATTCTACCGTGGGAAAATTTTCAAGAATATTTGCATAATATCCAATCACTTGTTCTACTTGTGTCTGTTGGAGAAGTATTTCCGAGAGCCAGATATGATAACCGAGATCTTTTGCAGAAAGCGAAAAATACTGTCGCCAAGGAAGATTATGACGACCATATGTTTTGGACCAATTGAGAATTTCGAGGAAAGGAAATGGAAGCATTTGGTGAAACTATTTTGAAAGCGTAAATATGTGAACTTTTTTTTAAAGTATATAGAAATCTCGATTCTTTCAAATGATAATAGAAAGATTTGCACATTCCCTTTCCAGTGTTTTTTTTGACAAAACCTCTGTTTTGAATACATTTGCTATATATAGTCGTAAATTATAACATATTATGCTCCAAGCAAAAATCTATAAAAATGAGAGACAGGAAAATGGTTTTCTGTCATCGAGGAAAATAGAAACCAGTAATGGATCACTTTTACTCTTACAAATATCCTTTAATAATGCGAAGCTTGGGTCTTTTATCGAGAATACTATTATCGATTTAATACTCACCAACTCTGTTTCCACCGGCACTGATATCTATACTCATTTCGGATATCTCTTGGAACGCCTCAATAAATATTTCAAGGAAATTGAAAAAGAATCCAATATCGAAAGTCTTTCGATATTCATCGGTATTGTCGAAGGAAGTACTCTTCATTTTTCTGTCCTCAAAAATGTTTTTTCATACCTCGTAAAAGAGGGAAAAATTGTGAATATCGCAGAAGGTATGGGAATACAAGAGAAACTCCCACAATTCTCCTATATCTCCACTGGAACGCTCAATGCTGATGACAAGATTTGCATTAGTAATACCAATCTTCTCGACCATTTCACACAAGAAGATATGTTTGAAATGAGCAACGAAAAGATGCACACACAGGAAGAATCTGATTCTATTATAGAAAATCTCCTTTCGAGTGAAATTCGTGAGATCCCCACAGACATTATTCTTCTCTTTAATCCAGAAAAAACTATAAAAACTCCCCTTCTCGCAACATGGGACACTACCGTTCTGAAACAGATTGTGGCGCAGGTTAAAACACAAGGAAAAACATTCTATAATTTCTGCAAATGACATGAGCAGGTTATTCGTCTCGTCAAAGAACTTAAAGCACGAATTGATTTCAATAATAAATACCTCAGATCCTGACTTTTTGGACTCTGAGTTATTGTCTGTATAGGACTTCTCTATGTCATACTCGGAGCTATTTTTACACAAAAAGCCAATACGACGATTCCAGAAGAATATAAAAACAAGCTCATCGAAGCACAACTCATCATCGAGAAATCCAATAAAGATATGGGAAATCGAGAAGTGTTCAATGCAAATATTAAAAAGGCGGAAAGTATTATCTTCGAAGTACGAGATAAACAAGTATTTTTGAATGACGTAAAAAAACTCCTTTCTGATATTTCTATTCTCAAGAAACAGATAAATGGAGTAGAATCCTTCGATCCAAAAACTTCTCCATCTGAATACCTTTTTGCAGGAAATAATTTTTGAGTAAATGGAATATTTGAAATCAGCAAGAAGCTCTATTTTATAGGAAAATCGAGTCTCATCGGTCCATATATCAAAGGAGGTGATGTGAAAAAATATAACTATCCCGATGGAGAAGAAGCTGTTTCATCCGATGTGAGTGCTGATGGTTACATCTATATTTTCACCAAAACTGGACGACTTCTGCGCTTCTATAAAGGAGAATTTGTGTATATAAGTGTCGAGGAACAAAAGACATGGGAAAATGGAAAAGAGATTAAATTCTTTAACTCCAATCTCTACGTTCTTTCAGAAGATGGAAAACAAGTATATAAACATAAACCAGGTATCAATGGATTCTCTGCCAAGACGGAAGTCATTCAGGCAGCCGATATCAAAGATCATACTATTTTGAGCTTCGCTATCGATGGAGGATTCTATATCCTCAAAGATAATTTAAGTATAGATAAGATTTTTAGACTTCCAAATTATGCCAAACGATCTATTGTCATCAATAATCTCCCAGAAAATTATTCTCTCATAGATAAACAGGCACCAAAATTTTTCAATGCTCCGAATCTGAACTATATATATCTCACACTCGGCAATAGTATCTGGGTTTTTGAAGCAAACACGAAGGTCTATAAAGATATATCATCTATAAAATACATTGGACAAATCGAAATGGTAGAAGGAAAAATCGGCGCTATAACCGTACCAAAAGACGGAACCATCATCGTCGCAACCGATGCAGGAGTATATACTGTACATTTCGAAGTTTCAGACGGAAAACTCATAGTGAGATAAAAATATTTTCTACTTTCTCAGATTATTAAAACTTAATAACTTTTATCTTCTCGTGTTCACAACCGAAGCTATTCTTCTCAAGAAAATTCCCATTCGTGATGGAGAAGAACTCCATGAACTTTTCTCGCGGGATTTTGGGAAGATTCGAGTCTGGACCAAGAAAAAGAAACAGATTGCTGGAGTAGATCATGGAAGTGTTATTCAATGTATCATTTCTACCAAAAGATCAAAAAACACACTGGAATCCAGCAATATAAAACATACTATTCGGACAGAGAATCTCGATTATCTTTCGGTTCTCTGTCCGCTTCTCTGTATACGGTCCATCTCTCTTTTCTGTCCTTCGGGCAATCCGTATATGCAAATATATACAGATTATGTTTCTCTTCTCCCGCTCTTTGCCGAGAAGGAATGGAGTGAGAAAGGAAAGGAACTTTTTGTGATGAAACTCCTCAAATCTCACGGAATTGGCTGGAAGAGAGATGAGACAACTGAAAGTATTATCTTTCGGAAAATATATAAAAATATTGATTCCTATCCTATCCAAGCATTTGTAAAATTGAGCGAATTTAATTCGAAAGTACTTTCAGAAATTCGAGGAATTAATCAGATTTGCATGAGTCAGTATATGTAATTTTGTCATTCCAGAATTTTTCGGGCACAGATATCTTCAGAAAATAAAACACAAACCGAAAAATATATGGAATCTACCAATTATGAAAATTAGTTTCTGAAAAGAATTATTCCTAATAACTTCTTCATAAGCAGTAGATTCCGGATATTGTTGAAAAATCTACAATACAATAAAGACCTTTTGTAGCTCAAAAATTCCGGAATGACAAATTATTTTATCATTATTCCTATTCTTCTATGACTCCTTTTTTCCTCACTTCCCTTTTCATTTTTGGAACTCTGTTCGGGAGCTTCGCATCGGTACTCATTTGGCGCATTAGAAGTAAAGAAGGTGGGATTATGACGGGACGAAGTCATTGTCCGAAATGTCATCATACTCTTGGAGCACTCGACCTCTTCCCTATTTTCTCGTATCTTTTTCTCGGGGGAATATGTCGATCCTGTCAGGAGAAAATTTCTCCTGTGTATCCATTCTTAGAGCTCACTACTGGAATTCTTTTTATGCTTTCTGGATATCTTTTGATAGACCAAACCATGCTTCTGAGTTGATCTCACACCGAGATGATGAAACTTGGATTTCTGCTCATTATCGCTTTTGTGACAATTATATTCGTGTTCTACGATATCCTCTTTATGGAAATCCCTGATGAGGTGCTTATTCCCGCAAATATCATCCTTTTCATTTTACTCTTTATAGTATCACTCGGCGCACCACTCCCGATATTTGAACATTTCAAAACTTTTCACAATACTATTTTTAATACCCCTCTCGTAAATGCACTCCTCGGAGCTGGTGGAATATTTGCATTTTTCTATTTCCAGATTCTGGTCTCAAAAGGACGATGGATGGGTGGATGAGACCTCCGAATAGCACTTTTTATGGGACTCGTGGCAGGCGCAAAAATCGCAGCACTCGGACTCTTACTCGCCTATTTTTCTGGAAGTATTATCGGAATAATCATCCTCCTCTCTACTCGCAATAGAAATACCGAAGTTCCTTTTGGCCCCTATCTCGCACTCGGACTCTATATCGCACTTTTCTGGTATACACCAATCGTAGAATGGTATACAAAACTCTTTATGTTCTAGATTTGACAATTCACCACTTTTCTATACAATCCCGACATCTTCATTATAATAACATTTTCATTTATGGCTCACGCACGACTTCAAGTTCCAGATATTTCTTCCTAGATAGGGAGATATATTTTTGTGCGTCAAAAAACTCCCCTCCATTTTTATGGTCCTTTTTCGGGAGTTTTTTTGTGTTTTATGAATTCTTTCTTTTTATTACTTTTCTTTTTCTCATGCAAATCGTAGCACTTTTGGTTGTATTCTTGGGTGAATTTCTCGCCATTACTTCAGAGATTTTCTTCTCCAAAGGGAGATATATGTATGTGATGATTTTCCTTATGTTCATCGCTGGATGTCTCTTGCTCGGTGGATACTGGCTAGCGCATAAATATATGGGAAGTCTCTGGCCTATTTATATAGCAACTATCACGGCTATCCTCATTCTGGAACCTATTATTATATATGTTGTCACAGGCGAAACTCCGAATCTTGGGGCACGAATCGGATTCGTCCTCGGAGTGGCTGGATGTTTTGCAGCATTGGGCATTAGTTAAGTACCAAAAAAGGAAAGCTTGACAACTCCCCTGCTTTTCATAGAATCTCTTCAATGTTACTAGATCCTTATTTTTCCCTCTTATGAATACATCTCCTCTTCTCGGAAACTGAAAGAAAATATTCATATGAGTAATTTTATGCGTCTTGCTTCTCATCGGATTTTTATTGGCAGGAGAATATAATATAACAAAACAAAAAATAACAGAACTCGAAAATCGCA
>MNYO01000132.1 GCA_001873165.1 Candidatus Gracilibacteria bacterium CG2_30_37_12 | reverse complement strand
CGCGAAGAAATACACGATTTGTTCCGCCCATCGGGTAGGAAAAGATACGCCCGATACCATTTGTGGCGTTCAATCTCTGAATTTTTGGTCACTGATTTTGGTAAGAATAGGAGGAGGGTTGGTAATTACAGGTAGGCATTCCATCAGAGACAATAGCTCCCGTCGAGAAGGCAAACCATCCTTGCGTTCCGCATGCGTTTCCTGAAAGGCTCGCATATCCGGTCCCAGTCGGGTTTATACTATTCTCTCCGTTCACATGTTCCCAGACATTTCCGGCGAGATCCCAGATAGTCTGACCATTCGAGAGCTTGAGTGTTCGTTTCTGTCCTTTTCCACAAGTATCGGTGGTGGCATTACAGCTTACTTTGTTCGTATCACCATTTCCAGCCGCACTATCCTGAGTCATATAGTATCCATCTGTGTCATCCGTGCTCGCAGGAAGTGCCCAGCTATTCGTTCATCCTCCGTCGTCGTTGTTTCCAGAATAAAGGAACCCGGAACCGGTTATACCAGTACTCCAATTGTCAGGCTGTTGCTCGATATTGCGAGCAATCGTCATCCATTCGTTGTTGGTAATTAGGTGGTAGCCAGCCCCCATGGATTGACAGGCGGCGATAGCTCCGGATTGAGTGATACCGGCAATCGGTTCGCCCTGTGGGATGGAGACGGGAGTATTTCCCGCTGTCCATGCCCAGCTATTCCATCGGTCGGTCGCATCGGCAACTCCGTTGTTACACTGAGTGAGCGATGCGGTTCCTTTTCCGCACTGCCCCTTTCCGCTCGTGCTTGTGTACTTCATCTCATACTTCGCCACACAGAACCCTGGTTGTTTAAAATCATCCTTGTTTCCGGGAACGGCTATGAAACCGGTAGGGCAATTAGTAGGAGAATTATATCCGACTCCAGCAGCGTAGGAGATCTGAAGATTCTGGAGGATGATTCCGGTTCCCTCAATGGTGTCTGATTTAGAGAAGTAGGCTCGGTATCCGGAGGAGGTTCTGGCGATATCCACTCCGGTGAAAGTTGTTGTATTGTAGAGCTCTTGGATAGGTTGGTTCTTGGTAGCTCCGGTACTACTGTCGATGAGGATTCCGAGCCCATCCCCGATAGTCATCGGATAGCGTTTGGAATAGTCAGAGGTAGTGGAGGCGTTGGCTGTTGGAGTAAGAGATGAGACAAAAGCACTCACCGTACTTGAGTCCTCCAGAAACACCATGGCTTGCATCTTGGATTGGTTCAGATTTACTGTATAGGTGGTGTAAATCGTGGCGTCAGAAGGATCGGTGGTTCCTCTGGGTGAAAGCTTAGCGAGTAAGGCAACGACATCTCCGGCAAAACCCTGATATCCGATAGTGACTCCAGAAGCCATGATAGTGACACTGGATTCTGGCATTGGGTAGGTTCCAGATTTAATCTGGTAGAGATCGAGTCACTGTTTGAGATTGGTCAAGTTGGAAATGCGAGCAGAGTCGCGTGCAGAGCCCGCGAAGCCTCCGAGTTGCGTGAAAGCAATGGTTCCGAGGATGACGAGGATGGTGATAACGACGATAAGTTCTACAAGTGTAAATCATCATAGTGCTTTGATACCGATACCTATTACTATCGGTTTTGGATGGGAAGTCGACTTTCGATGAACTGGAAGATCTGTGGTACCGGTACCTGTTGAAGTAGTTTTCATAAAGAATAAAGAGTAAAAAGTTAAGATATGGATTTTGTAGGAGTACCCCTTGCCAGTGCACTGCGATTATAGGACAGGCACAAGGTCTGCCCGTACAAATAATTATGAATTATGGTCCGGAATCGGATACGAAAAAATCCTTCAAAAAAGGAGGATTTAAATTGTGAGGACAGTAAAAAAGAGTGTCGCTAAAGTTGCGTACTTGCGTACTTGTATGAATCATACTATAAAAAGTTATATTCTATAAATCTCTTTAAAAGAATTTCTTGTAATCATAACTCTTCAGTTCTGTATCCACTCGACGAATAAGTTCGAGAACTACTCCGACGACGATGATAAGTCCTGCTCCAGAGATAAGGAAATCTATCTGACCTCCAGCTCCTGAAGTATCAAGAATTTGGACAAGTCCATTCAGTTTTGACATAAGATAGGGGAATACTGCGATGAAAGCGAGGAATGATCCTCCGTAGAGATTCAAGTGAAGAGAAGTCTTTTCAAGATATTCTGCTGTTTCTCGTCCTGGACGAACCTCTGGAATATATCCACCACGCTTCTGTATACTCTCAGCAACCTCATCTGTATTAAATACTATGGAGATATAGAAGAATGAGAATCCAAGAACCAGGAAGAAGTAAACACTAATATAGAGCCAACTTGGATTATTCATAGAGAAGTACTCGAGAAGGAATTGACCAATCTGTGCGGAAGTTCCTGCTCCACGATTCGAGAGAACTTGTCCGATAAGAGCAGGGAATGTAACAATAGATACCGCAAATATGATAGGTATCATTCCTGCTTGATTCACTCGTATTGGAAAGTAGGATTTCTCGTCTCGTCCCGTTCGAGTATAGATCAAAGGAATTTTTCGAAACCCCTCTGTGAACTTTATAATAATATAGATGACTCCAAGAGTCATGAAAGTAAGAATAGCCAGAAGTGGATAGTTTCCTACAGAAATATATTTCATAATATGAGAAGGAACTCCCGCGAGAACTCCCGCGAAGATTATCATAGACGCTCCATTTCCAATTCCAGATTCATTAATAACCTCACCGAGCCACATAAGAAAAAGTGTTCCAGCAGTAATAAACAGCATGGCAGGAAGAACTACTCCCCAAAAGTTTGTTACATCCATAATCTTTCCTCCACCACCAACAAGAGTGTTAAGGAGGATAATCATCCCGTAACTCTGTGCGAAAGCAAGAGGAACGGTTACCCAACGAGTGTAGTTATTGATCTTCTTTTGTCCTTGTTCTCCTTCTTTCTTGAGTGCTTCCAGTTGTGGTACGATAACCGCAAGAAGTTGCATAATAATTACTGCATTGATATAAGGAGCGAGTCCCATAAGAACTATGGAGAAGTGCTCCAGTCCTCCACCCATAAGAGAACTAAAAAATGCGAGTCCCTGGTTTGCAGCAAGGAAGTCCTTGATAGAGAGAAGAGCTGTCGTATTTACACCCGGAACTGGGATAATAGAAAGGAATTTGTAGAGTATAACGATACCAAGTGTTACGAGGATCTTATTTTTTACATCGGAAGATTTCCAGATACGAGAAATATTTTTGAGAATCATAGGGTTGAACGATAGAGATAAAAGGTGTATTTAACGCTCGGATTGTATGAAAAAGTACGCGTTAGTCAAGTTTATTGATATAAAAGCGAGTTATAAAAATCCCCCGTTCAGATGAACAAGGGATTTTTAATGAAAGAGACTAAAGAATTTCTACAGTTCCTCCAGCTTTTATAACTTTTTCCTGAGCTTGTGCAGAAGCTTTATGGATACGAATAGTTACGCTTGAGGTAATTTCTCCATTTCCAAGAAGTTTAATAAGGGCTCCAATATTTGGGATAATACCTTTTTTCACAAGTACTTCGCTATCGATAGTTGTGATACCTTCTGTAGCAAGTTTCTGAAGAGTAGAAACATTTACTATAGAAAATACATTTGGTGCATATGCAGTAAAACCACGTTTCTTAGGCATACGTCTGAAGAGAGGAGTTTGTCCTCCTTCAAAGGCTGCATTGAATTTACCACGACCTGTTCGAGAATTCTGTCCACCATTTCCACGACCAGAAGTACCTCCTTTTCCAGAAGAAACTCCTCGACCTACTCGCATGCGAGGTTTACGAGAATTTGGAGCAGACTCTATAGTATTGTGAGAGAGCATAATATACGTTGTTAATTAATTAGTGAGTCTAAAAATAGAAGCTATTATTCTGCTTTTTTTGCCTTTAGAGCAGCAGGAGCTTTTTTTGTAGCTACTTTTGGAGTTTCTACCCCTTCTTCTGCAGAAGCTACAATAGGAGTTTTTGAAGTAATTTTTACTTTTTTGAGAGCAGCAAGTGCTTTCATAGTAACACGAGCATTGGTAATAGAGTTATTTCCTCCACGTTGTTTTGCGAGAATATCCTTGATACCAGCAACTGCAAATACTTTACGAGCAGCACCTCCAGCAATAAGCCCCGTTCCTTTTGAAGCAGGATGAATAAAGATATTTGCAGCTTTATAACTGGCAGTCAAGTCATGAGCAATCGTTCCATCAATAATATTGAATGTAAGAAGATTTTTCTTTGCATCACGAACCGCCTTTTCAATAGCAACAACTACCTCTCCAGCCTTACCCATACCAAAACCTACTGTTCCTTTTCCATTACCGATAATAACAGAAGCTCGGAAACGAAGTTGACGACCTCCGGCAGTTACTCGAGTAACTCGATCGATACCGAGAAGTTCTTCTTGGAATTCTTTTTGAACATCCCTGAATCCCCCTCCGCGTTTATCATCTCGCGCTGGTTTATTATCTCTTTGAGTTTTTACTGGTGCAGTAGCATTAGTTGTATCAGCCATACAAATGGGAAAAATAAATAATTAAAATTGAAGTCCTCCAGAACGTGCCGCTTCGGCAAGTTTCTTTACTCGACCAGCATAGAGAAAACCTCAGCGATCAAATACGCAAGTGGTAATACCAAGTGAAAGTGCTTTTTTTGCGAGTTCTTCACCCACCTTTGTTGCACATTCTTGCTTCGTACCAGTTGTGATTTTCATATCACTTGCAGCACAAAGAGTCTTTGCAGCAGTATCGTCTATCATTTGTGCATAGATAGATGTATTACTTCGAAACACAGCGAGACGTGGGCGAAGAGCAGTACCGATAATGGTTGCTCGTACACGAACCTGACGTCGTTTACGTTTCATAACCTTTTCTAACATAGGATGTGAATTACTAAAAAATTAAAGAAAATCTCTTGGCTATATTATTTCTTACCTCCAGTCTTACCAGCCTTTCTACGAACTTTTTCCCCGACATATCGGATACCTTTCCCCTTGTATGGTTCAGGTTTTTTGATAGATCGAACAAGTGCTGTATAATACCCAACCTGTTGTTTATCAATTCCAGAAATGTGAATAACATTCTTTTCTTTTTCATCTACAGAAATAGTAATACCCTGTGGAGCAGGAAGATCTACCTTATGAGAGAATCCAACCGCAAGAACGAGTTTAGTAGGTCCAACAACTTCAAATTTGTAACCAACCCCCTGAATCTCAAGAGATTTTTTATACCCTTCGGATACTCCTACTACCATATTGGCAACAAGTGCTCGAGTAAGTCCCCACATTGCTTTTTCTTTACTAGATTCTTCATTTTTAATAGATACTACGAGAGTATTATCTACTTGTTCGAGAGAAGTACAATCTTGAAGAGTATACTTAAGCTCTCCTTTTGGTCCAGAGACGGTAATATTTTTTCCGTCTACCTTCGCAGTCACTCCTGTTGGAAGTGTTATGGGAAGTTTTCAAATTCGAGACATAAAATAATTGTTAATAATTAGTTATAATTTCTTAATATACTTCACAGAGAAGTTCTCCTCCAGTTCCAAGAGAATAAGCCTCATATCCAGTAATAACACCTTTTGGAGTAGAGAGGATATAGATACCATGTCCATTTCGTGATTTACGAACATCTGCAGACTTGATGTAAATTCTCTGTCCTGGTCGACTAATACGATTGAAGGAAGGAAGATATTTTGTTTTACGAACATCATTGAGATGTACGATAATTTCTCGTTTATTCTCGCTTACAGTGTAAGATACGATATAAGCATTCTTTTTGAGAATTGAAATAATCTGTTCTTTCAATGCAGAGTAAGGGATACTTACAACTGCAAGTCGTGCAAGATATCCATTTCGGACTCTCGTGAGCAAATCTGCAATTGGGTCATTAATCATAGTAACAATTAAGTTAAAAATATTATATTAGTAGAGTTGTTGATCTAAAAAAGATTACCAACTTGATTTACGTACGCCCATCAACTCACCGGCATTTGCACGTTCACGTATACAGATACGGCACATGTTAAATTTTCCCATGTATCCACGAGATCGTCCACAAATAGCGCAACGATGGTAGAGTCGTGTAGAAAACTTAATAGTTTTCCCTGATTCGAAAAGACGAATTGCCTTTGCTTGAGCTTTGCTGCATTTCACTTCTAAAGCCTTTCTTGCCATAGTAGGAGAGTAATTGATAATAAAAATAGGTTTATTTTGTGAATGGAAATCCGATAGCATCGAGAAGAACACGAGTATGTTTCTTTTCTTGAGCTTTGAACTTGATGGTAATTTGAAGACCATGCGTCTTTACTACATCGAGCTGAGGAACTTCTGGGAAAATAGTATGTTCTTTGATACCAAAGTTGAAGTTTCCTTTTTCATCGAATGATTTTCCAGAAATACCACGAAAATCTCGAACTCGAGGAAGGATAATTTGAATAAGTTTCTCTAAGAAGAAAAACATTCGTTCTCCTCGAAGAGTAACAGTCATACCAACGGGCATTCCAATTTTAAGTTTAAAATTAGAAATTGCTTGCTTAGAATTGATAACCTGAGGTGTTTGACCGGCGATAAGAGCAAGATCGTTTTTGAGACTAGAATAGTCTTTATGACCGCTTGCTATATAACTTCCGATACCCATATTGAGAACGATTTTCTCAATTCGAGGAACTTCCATAGGATTTTCGATACCAAGGGTTTTTTGTACCTGTGGAAGGATAACTTTATTGTAGTGTTCTTTGAAAGACATAATATTGAAAATAATGAGATGAGAACTAGAGAGTTTTTCCAGATTTTTTTGCTACACGAACCTTTTTATTTCCTTCCATTTTCATACCAATACGAGTTGGTTTATTTGTTTCTGGATCAAGGATCATAACATTGGAAGCTTGGATAGGTTTTTCGATTTTGATAATCTGACCAGGAGTTGTTCCTTGTTTTTTAATATGACAAGTAGCGATATTAACACCTTCAACAACCAATCGGTTATCTTCAGAATTTGTAGCAAGGACTGTTCCTTGTTTCCCTTTATCTTTACCGGCCATTACTTGTACCTTATCTCCTTTACGGATTCTCATAGGATGCAAACTAATAATAAATAAAATAACGATTCGATTTTCTTAAATAACTTCTGGAGCAAGACTGAGAATTTTTTGAAATCCTTTTGCCTTAAGTTCTCTGAATACTGGACCAAATACACGAGTTCCTTTTGGTTCGTTATTATCGTTAATAATAACACAACCATTATCATCGGAACGAACGTAAGTACCATCTTCTCGTCTAATGAGGAATGAAGTACGTACGACAACAGCTTTAACTACTGTTTTTTTCTTGATGTTTCCGTTTGGAAGTGCTTTTTTAACAGATCCAACAATGATGTCACCAACGGATGCATAACGTCTCTTTGAACCACCAAGAACCTTGATGCAAAGAAGCTCTTTTGCTCCAGTATTGTCAACAACAACGAGTCTACTTTCTGCTTGTATCATACTAAATAGTTATTAGTTATTAGGTGCGAGTTTTAAAATATCTCGGAAATATATATTACGCTTCAGTAATAACTTTCCAACGTTTCATCTTGCTGAGCGGTCGAGTTTCCTCAATCGTAACAGTTTGTCCAACGACTGAGCTATTTGCCTCATCATGAGCATAAAACTTTGAAGAGTCTTTATAACGTTTCTTGTATTTTGGATGAATCTTGTAAGAATCAACCGTAACAACGATGGTTTTATCCATTTTTGTACTAGTGACAATACCAGTTTTAGTTCTCATTGTAAAAAGTGTTAAAAATGTAGTAATTAGATACGTGCTTTCATCATCTGAAGTTTTGCAAGGTATTTTTTTTGATCTCCGAGAATATGAGATTGCTTCAATTCATTTGCTCGGTGTTTCATATTGAGAAGAAACAATTCCTTTTCAGCACTTATGATTTCTTTTGCAAGCTCTGTAGCATCGAGTGCTTCGAGCGTCTTAATATCTTTCTGTGATTGTTTTTTCATAAAAATTTTTAAAGGGAATTAAACGAGAATTTTCGTCTTTACAGGAAGTTTGTATGAAGCTCATTCAAAAGCCTCTCTTGCAACCTCTGGAGATACTCATGACATTTCAAAGAGTATTCGTCCCGGTTTTACAGGAGCTCGGTACATTTCTGGACTTCCCTTTCCTCATCCCATCGGAGTTTCCAATGCTTTCTTAGTATATGGACGATCTGGGAAAACACGAATCCAGAGTTTTCCTCATTTCTTCAGAAATCGGATGATAGAACC
>MNYO01000014.1 GCA_001873165.1 Candidatus Gracilibacteria bacterium CG2_30_37_12 | reverse complement strand
AGATAAAAACGCTTTTTACCCGCTACAACTCACACAAGCCTCTCCCACTTCCCCACTCAGACTTCGAACATAGTACACGGTCTTGATTCCTTGTTCCCAGGACTTCACGTAATATCCGTAGAGTTCGGCTGGTGAAACCTTGGCTGGATCGATCATCCACTCGAAGCTAATGGACTGGTCCACCCATTGGTAGATAACGGACATCATGTCGATGACGTCGTTCATATCCATGTTGATGTACTCCTTGTAGAGCCAGAAGTTCTCTGGAGCGAGCTTTGGGGCGACACGAACGGTCGGAGCGGAGAGATTGGTCTCGACGAAGTACTTCTTGTAGATGGGGAGAAGTGCGGCAGTCGTTCCGACGATACCGGCTGTGGAAGTGTTCGGTGCTGGAGCAGTGTGGTACGCGAATCGTACTCCGTGCGCTTTCATGGCATCGAAGAGTTCTGCCCATTGTTGTCCCATTTTCTTCTCACGAACAAACCATTCTTTATCATGACCGAGAAGGATTCCTTTATCATATTCTGAACCTTTATATACTCCGTAGGTTCCACGCTCTTTTGCAAGATTCACAGAAGCTTCGTAGGTATAGTATGTGTACTGTTCAAAAAGATCATCCACATGATTTCGGGCTTCGAGAGAATCGTAGGCCATTCCATGAGTGGCGAGATATTCTGCAAGTCCAAGGTATCCAAGTCCGACACTTCGGTATTTCATAGCCGTGTGTTCCGCTTCTTTGATCGGGTAAAAATTGAGTGTTATAACATTATCGAGAATTCGCATAACAACGGGGAATGTTGCTTGCATAGTTTCCTTATCACAAACCTTTGCCACATTGATAGAAGCGAGGTTACAAACCACCAAATCTCCTGGTTCATATCGGAGAATGATTTTCCCATCTTCGATAGTTTCTTCGACGAACTTAGTCGGAGAAGTATTTTGGCAGATTTCTGTACAAAGTTGTGTAGAATACACCATCCCTGCGTGTTTGTTCGGATTGAGTTTATTGACGGTATCTCGGTAGAATACATATGGCATACCCGTTTCAACCGTTGTCTTGAGGAATTTCTTGAAGAGATCTTTTGCTTTAATAGTATGTTTCAATTTAAGTCGATCGTCTTTTTCTAGAGTTGTATAGAGTTCTTCAAATTCGGTACTATAGGTATCCTGAAGTTTCTTTCCAGTCACTCGTTGTACTTCGTTTGGATCAAAAAGTGTCCATTCTCCATTTTCTTTTACACGTTTCATAAAAAGATCTGGAACAGAAATAGCAGGAAATACATCAAATGCTTTCGAACGAATATCTCCTGTCTCGGTCTGAAGATCGAGAAAATCGTAGATATCTCGGTGCCATACATCGAGCGTCACAGAGATAGATCCGAGACGAGCTCCGAGCTGGTTTACCGCGATAGCTGTATCATTGACTACTTTAATCCAAGGATTCACTCCTCCGGAAACTCCTTCGATTCCACGAATCATTCCACCACGAGAACGGATATTTCCAAGGTAGACTCCGATTCCTCCACCGTATTTAGAAATCTGTGCCATATTTTCTACTCCATGATAGATTCCACGAAGATCATCGTCGATATTGATCTTGAAACAGCTTGAAAGTTGGTTGTAGTTTGTACGAGCGTTGATAAGGGTTGGTGTCGGAAGAGAGATTTTTTGAGTCGAACACATCTCGTATACTTTGAGTGCAAATGCGAGACGAGTTTCTTGTGGTTCTGGGATCGCGAGGAAAAGTGCGAGAGACATATACATCTCTTGTGGAAGCTCTTTCGTCACTTTATTGGGATTGCAGAGATATCGTTTATTGAGAGAGAGAACGGTCGTATATCCGTATGATTCATCAGTATTTTTGTTGAGGTGTTTTCCTGCCTCAAGAATATCTGTTTCGCTATAATGTTTATAAAAATCCTTATAATAGAGTCCATTTTTTATGTACTCATCAAAAAGAGATTTGTACGATGCGGGGGTATAGATATCCTCGAGTGTCATCTTACGATTCTTGATTGCTTGTTTATAGACATTTCCGAGGAAAATCTGCGCTGCTATGTGTTCCCATGCGATATTTTCTACACAAACCAAATCCACACAAGTCTTTGTGAGGAGTTTATTGATATCGGAAGTTTTGATATCTTCTACGAGATTCTTCTTGAAAGCGCCCATAAGGTCTTCAAAAGAGCATCTATCTTCGTGACCTTTCACAGCTCGATCAAAAACTGCTTTGATTTTATCAGCATCGAAATATTCTTTTTCTCCATTTGCCTTAGTAACTTTCATCGTATTTTTCTCGAACTGCTTAATGAGTTTATCTTTTTTCTCGGTTCGTTCCTCTGCTCGTTTTGATCGGTAAATAATGTACTGTTTCGCCACTTCATACTTATGAAATTTCATCAAATTCTGTTCTACGATATCCTGAACATCCTCTACGCTCGGTGTACGATTTACAAATATTTCTCCATATACATGTTCGAGGTCTTTTACGATAAAGTCAGTAATAACGGTAACAAATGAACGATCGGTTTCTCCTATATCATTGGCAGCAAGATCTATGGCCTTTTCTATACGGGTTCTGTCAAAATCAATACATTCTCCGTCACGGCGACGAATTTGAGTAATAGTCATAATGAAATGAGTAAAATGAAATAATAAAGATGAATACAAAGGGAAAACTGGAGGAAAATTTGAATAATTTATAGCACTATATAGCACTATCTGGAATGTCATTAAAACTACCTATAGTGTTTAACTGGTATATGCAAATACTATATATTGTCAAAAGAATTTACGTGAATTTTTTAAAAAAAGCCTTGTAGTGAGGATACTATGAAAATTTATATCCAAGATTAGGACAAATGCGTCATATGTGTTGTTTAAATGAAAGGTACAAAATTTGACTTTTTATTTTGAATATGATGTAATACCCCTATGTATTATGCATTTATAATGCAATACACCTATATATTATATCTTAATATGCAGATTATGAACTTCACCTTCAGTTTCCTTCATTCAGATAAAGATTGATTTCAATGTACAGAAGAATACAGAGAGTTTCTCCATAATATAAATGATGAGCAATTAAGAAGCGAACAAAGGGCAGTTAATGCCGCTCATAGCCGTTGAGATACAGGCTCAGAAGAATGTCGAGCAAGACTCAGCCTGATAGATTATGTAATGAATAATCGTGGAAATGTCATAGAATGAACATGTCAAAAGGTGGCGGATAAAGTTTATCAGATAAGAGAAACAAGACAGGAACATAGGGTATAGATTATATAAGCACTATAAGCACCACGGAATCCGTGGTCGTCCGAGTTAGTCCCCAGAGATATATCTGAGAGGCTTTCCATCAATTAGCCAAAACCTCCGCTCGTCGGAGGTTTTGTTATTTTCATAAATCTTCACGCTCTCTACTTGCTATTTTCATAAAAAAGATACACTTAAAAAAATAGACACTATTTACAAAAATTCTCCACTCTATGCATCTCAATTTGAGTTCACAAACAAGCAATCCTGCCATCATATCCGCGCTCGCCTGGAATGCGGTTCGTGATAGTCTGACAAAACTCGGAAAATGAGAGCTTGTGAACTATATAGAATCTGTCAAAATCACACCCACTCGCATTACTATAAAAACACTTAAACCCATCGTCAATATGGAACTTTCTAATCACCAGGAATCTATCAAAGAACGCATCGAGGAAAGTTTCAAGACTTTTGGGATTCCGAAAACAGAGAGAAAAATAGTGTTTATATAATCCCCTACTTATGTTCCGTAAAAATATCATATTCCTTCTCGCTCCCTTCTTCTTCCTCTCATCCTGCACCAACGAGTACTGGCAATTTCACGAGCAAAAAACGAAACTCACAGAACAGAAACAAGAAACCACACAAACTTTACAGGATTTCTCCGTCGACAAAATCGAGCCAAGAAGTGTGAAAATACTGACGACTCCCGACAAAAAAGTGCTTGATAGAATCGTTTCTATGATAGATGGAGCGAAGCAACAAGTGCTCGTAGAAGTGTATATTCTGACAGAAAAACGAATCATACAGGCTTTGAAAGATGCGAAAAAACGAGGAGTTGATGTACGAGTCGTTCTCGAAAAAAATGTATTCGGTGGAACTACTATCAACACGAAAACTTTCAAGACGCTTCAAACCGCAGGAGTTTCTGTCACGTATGATAATTCCAAACTCTACAATTTCGTACATACCAAACTCCTAATCATCGATAATACGTATATTATAACGACAGGAAATCTGAGCTACTCAAGTTTCGTATACAATCGTGAGTTCTATGTCATCGGGACGGACGGTGCTGATTTACAGACACTCCAAAATATATTTTCTGCCGATTTTGAAGGACGGGAGATATCAGAAAGCACAAATAATCTTGTCGTATCCCCTATTAATAGTAGGAAGAAAATAGAGACTCTACTTACTAGTGCTCACAAAGATATATTTCTCTACGCCGAGAATTTCTGAGATTCGAGCATTCTCGATATCCTGACTCAAAAAGTCAGCGATGGAATTCCTGTAACTCTCTGTATGGCAGATCCATCGAAAGTACCATCCAACACCGAAGCTATAGCACTTCTCGTGAGTAAAGGAATCGATATCCGAACTTCCAAGAAACCTATTATTCATGCAAAATCCGCTCTTATAGATGACATCTATAGCTACCTCGGAAGCGAGAACTATAGTACGAATTCTCTCGACAATAATCGTGAGATTGGCATACTTATGAGAAGTTCTCCCGAGTTCGTAAAAATGTTTCACTCGGTTTTTGAATCCGATTGTCCAAGGACTAAAAAGTAAAATTCATTAAAAAGAATCCTTGTTTTTACAAGGATTCTTTTTAATTTCAAGTTTCTTTTTCTATTAAAATCCAATTTTCAGAATACTTATTTTATCTCCCGAGAATTTTATTGCGAATAATATCGAGAATATTTGAGGAAACTCCTCCATAGCAACTATTCGGATCATCTTCTGTATTGGCTTTGTGGGCCGTTGTAGCAACTTGTGTGAATTCTGTTTTTTCGAGAACTTCATCGGTTAGTGATCCATAATCTATGAGAAGTCGATCTTCACTGGAGATAGCACGGTTGAATGGATTATCAATTGACTTTCCATTGAGGATGAAGTGCATACTTCCAGAAGCACTATTTGTATACATTTTCCCTGTATCGTCTATCAAATAATCTTTCCCGAAACTCCAGCCGATATTACTCATAAGATGTCCATAGGCCACTCCAGCCGAATGAACATGTACGAGATTTCCATCATTTTCATGGAAATGTACACGATCTATAGGTTGTTGTTTCATTGGATCGATTGAACATTTAGAAGTTTCTTCCTCCATATATTTTGGATTATCAAAGTTCACTTTTTCGCCATTTATAAATACAGCAATATTTGCATGGTAGTGTACCTCATCCTGTCCATCAAATAAGAGCACAAGGACTCCTCAGAGAAGAGCAAATATCAGTCCTATAGTGATCAAAATAAAAGGCGATCGTGGAGAATATTTCATAATATCAAGCGAGTAAAAAATATTTCTTTGTACAGCAAGTATATGGGATTCTTTAGTTTCTCCAAGATTTCTTTCTATTTTTTATAAGTATTCCTTGAAAAAATTGAGAAATCTATATAATGCGGATATTCTATTCCCCCTCTATCATTTTCATGGATATCTTCTTTTCCAATACTGTAGTGAAATATGAGATTGCTTTTCTCGGATTAAACCTCGTATATATAGCTTTCCATATACTTCACAGCATCTATCACTCATACCTCAAATTTCGAGCTTTTCTCTGAGAGAAAAAAACAGCCGAAAAGATTATTGAGGAACAAAAAGCACGCCTCAGACAGGAACAAAATGAGCAAATGATTACGTCAGAGAAAAAAAGAGTGGAATCTCCTGTTTCTGTAGAAACAATGAAAGGCATAGAGGCATTATCGGATGAAATCGAATGAGTTTCAGAAGTAGAAAAAACAGAGCAGTCCGAAGATAAAGAAATGCTTTCTGGAGACCAAAAACAACACATCACCGATCTTATAAAATCTATCAAAACCCGTATTGCTCGTGGAGAATTCAGCGAAGCTCGAGCACGAATCATTGAAGGACTTTCTATAGAAAAATTCAACAAAGATTTGAATTGTCTTCTCGCTTCTATCTATGAAAAAGATCGAGATTACAAGAAAGCAGAACTTATTTACAAGGATCTCATTCTCATGAATGATACCGATCCAGAACTCTATTTGAAACTCGGCTTTGCTCTCTCTATTCAGGGAAAGTACGAAATCGCTTACGAGATCTATAAGAGACTTCTCTCTCTCGATGAAAATAATACAGAAACAGTGGATATGCTCGCGAATCTCGGACATCAGCTCGGAAATAATAAGGAATCCAATGAATATGCTTATCTCTTCCTCAAGAAAAATCCTCACAATACCGATATTCTCTACCTCACCGTTATTAATCATATCAATCTCGAGGAACGGACTGCTGCTCTCGAAAGTCTCAAGAAGATTCAAGCCATCGACCCATACAATACTAAAATTCAAGACCTCATAAAAAAAGTAAAAATAGAACTTGAGATGGAAAATAATTTTAAGATTGAAGAATAAAAAAAACCAACCACTATCCTATGAAAATCCCTCCACATTCCCAAGAAGCAGAACACGGAGTTCTTGGTTCTATCCTCCTCGATAAAGAGGGGATGTTTCAGGTTTCAGCTTTGTTAGTAGAGGCAGATTTTTACGATCCTAACAATGGACTCATTTATGGAGCGATGATGGACCTTTTTGCACGCAATAAACCGATTGATATCTTAACAGTTCGTGAATATCTGGATGATCGACAGAATCTTGAAAAGATTGGAGGAAATGCATATTTGATACAGCTCACAGAATCTATTTTTACCAGTGCAAATATCTACCAATATGCCCAGATTGTGAAACAAAAGGGTATTCTCCGTAAGCTCATAAAAGCCGGAAATGATATACTTCTCGCAGGGTACGATGAGGAATCCGATATCAATAAACTTCTCGAGAAAGCAGAACAATCGCTTTTTACAGTTACGCAAACTTTCATACAAAATAAACTCGTCCATATTCGAGATATTATCAATCTTCGGTATGAGGCATTTGCTGAGATTCATGAAAACCCCGATCGTGCCAATGATGGGATTACTCATACAGGATTTCGAAGTCTAGATGGAAAGATAGGGGGATTTAAACCAGGAGATATGGTGATACTCGCAGCTCGTCCATCTATGGGTAAGACTGCTCTCGCTCTCAATATCGCTCAAAATATCGCAGAGGAAGGAAAAAGTGTTGCTGTATTCTCTTTGGAAATGAGTAAAGAGCAGCTCACGGATCGACTTATCTGTGCAACTATGGGGGTTGATAGTTGGAAACTTCAAAAAGGAGAACTGGCAGATGAGGAATTTATGCGAATGGGTGATGCTCTCGAGCGCCTTTCCAAGGCAAATATCTATATCGATGATTCTGCTGCAGGAAATCTCTTGGAGATAAAATCCAAAGCTCGTCGTCTCAAACTCGAATCTGGACTCGACTTCATCGTCATCGATTACCTCCAACTTATGAGTGCCGGAAATCCGATGAATCGTGTACAAGAAATATCTGATATCAGCCGTGGAATAAAATCTCTCGCTCGTGAACTTGAGGTACCGATTATGGCACTTTCACAACTCTCTCGTGCGGTAGAATCTCGTGTCACAAAAGAACCAATTCTCTCTGATCTCCGAGAATCTGGTTCGATTGAGCAAGATGCCGATGTTGTACTTATGATCTACCGAGAAGATTACTATGATGAATTCACAGAAAATAAAGGAATTACCAATGTATTTGTCCGAAAAAATCGTAACGGACCAGTCGGAGGAGTGGATCTTAAATTTGAGAAAAAATACATGAAATTCTATGACGTGGAAAGGTCTCGAGAAGGAGGATACGAAGATTAAAAAAACATTTCAGATTTAAAACACTCTTCCAGTTCAAACTGGAAGAGTGTTTTTAGAATAGTTATAGATAAGTTGTTAACTTATGGAGATATCTCCATATTTATACTAAAATTCGGCTTAATAGAAAATAGTGTGTGGCTGGAATGATAGGTTTTACCCGAGTAGGAGAGAAAGAATCAGTTTGATTTTTCTCTCCTTTTTTAATCATCTATGAATCCGTACTTTGGATTTCAGATGAGAAAAGTATCATTCCAATCAATTGGTAGTATTCGGTATTGCAAGTTTTCACTGACGATTATACCAAACAAACAGATATTGCAAGTTTCGTCTCAGAGAAAAGTATGCAGAACGAGTCTTCTTGTGAGTATAGCGA
>MNYO01000005.1 GCA_001873165.1 Candidatus Gracilibacteria bacterium CG2_30_37_12 | reverse complement strand
ATATCAAGAAACTTGTAGGTTTTAAAGAATTTTATCGATACAGACTTGGGGAATATCGTATAGGTTTCAGAATAGTAGATGATTACATTCAACTTGATCGGTTTCTTCATCGGAAGGACATCTATAAAAAGTATCCGTAAGCCACATTCTCATAATAAAAAAACCTTTCTCATCCGAGAAAGGTTTTTTAGATTTTCTAGTAGGTAAACTTCTGTTTCCTATTTATTTCCTCCCCAAGAGTTGCTTGGTACTCTCGTCCATCGATGGTGATGATGACCGAACGAACAGAAGAGACTGAACTTATAATACTTCTACTTTCCATCAAACTTCCTTTGAGAAGAGTGGGGTCGATAAGAAAACTTTGGTTTCCGCCAAGGTAGGCTCCAACAAACATCAGGATAGCTATGTAGCCAACGAGACTGGTGGTATTGGTGATGAGTGAGTGGAATTCTTTCATAGATGTGTTTTTGTTTTGGAAATATTTGTTTTTGTTTTTGAAGTTTTACTTGTATATATCTCATCGGTATCAGATAGATTTTATCTCTATCTTTCCACTCATATTGACATAGATGATTCTTATCTTTCAAATCCTACATCTGAAATAATTGTCATTTCCTTTGAGAGTTTTGATATCGAGTCAACCAAGATCTCAACTTAATATCTTCTCTATAATTTCATAAAGCTTAAAAGAAATATCTCATTTTTCTTTTCTGAGAAACTTAATCCAGGTTGCTACCATAAATTTGTTTTTTACTTTTTAAAATCTAAAACATCCTTTTTCAAAGATTTTAAAAAATCCCCTGCATCCATATTCACTTCAAAATCCACCCATCAAGCCCCATCAACGGTTTCTGATTCTTCCAAAGTTTTCTTCTCAAATAAATATTCGTACTTTACGATAGTATAGGGCTTAAATCTCCTTGCTATTGCATCTGGTACTTCTACACTTATCACTGCCATAATACCTAAAATTAGAAACTAAACTTCTTTTAACCTTTTACTTCCAACTATTCTTGTATCTGAATATCGCCAGTATAAAGATAGTCTTTCATGTTATTTGATAGATAATCCTAAATCCGTATCGTGGCTCAACTATCTCTCTGAAATCTTCCTCGTCAGTCGGTTTTCAAAGATATGGAAATGCAGAAAGATTGGAAATCTGTCAGGATAATCTTGTCGATGACCTTGTCTGCGTAGAGTGGGCTATCCTCTGAAATATATGAAAGTATCTCTCATAAATCCTGATTCGCCGTACCTGAAAAGATGATTTTATACATAGCTCACAGTGTTACCTTTTTTAATACCTTTTACCACATCCTCAAAAGAGATAACATTTCAGTTTTCTACATCCCTGAGTCCTGATTTTATATGTTCTATTTCCTCAAATGTATAGCCATTTGATGCGAGATAGTCTATTGTTTTCTTAGAGAGTGTCATGATATGAAATATGAGAAATATAATTTATTGCACTGATTATAACCATTTCACGCAAAACTCAAAACCTATTTTTCCTCTTGTTCCTGAGACCGGTCTCACTCTTGTTTCGGCTCACCAGAGAAACTGTACATCTCTCTTGACTACCTACTCAGAGACCGGTTTCAAAGGACATCATAGATGTGTTTTTGTTTTGGTGAATAGGAGATTATGACTTAAAGAAACCGGTCGTTTTCTTCAATTCTGTAATAAGATTATCTACATCTGTGTCCTTCATTCAACATTTTTGTAAGGCTTCCTTGAGATCTGACTCTTTCATTGCTCATTTCAATTCTTTTAAACTTTCTGCATTCTTTTTAGTATCAAGATTAAGATCGAAAGTAAATTTCTTTGAATTTCATTCTATAGTAAGATCTCTATCTGTCTTTGTTACATCAGGATGAGCATGGATTGTAATATTGCTGGTTGTATCAACTTTTCCAGTAAAGATGTTTGAGAATGTATCGTTATCAACACCACTTTTATTATCAGCTAACATGTCAAGTCATTTGCCTTTATGTGTTCCTGCCAATTCTTTGAACTTTATATCAAATTGACCAGAATCAGATATTTTCCTTAATTCATTAAGTTCTCAACCAGTTAGTCCATATGTCTTTTCCATAGCATCAACCATGGCTCCACGTATATTTGCATCGCTTATAGCAAGTTCTTTACTTATGCCCATACTTGAAAAAGCATTCCTGAGATCATGACCTTTATCTTGTATAGTTGCAGATTTACTTGGATCTTTATTACTTAAGGATTGTCTAAGTTTATCTAATGCTTGACTTGTTCCATTATCTTTTAGTCAGAGTTTTTCACCGATTTGCTTACCAAATGTGCTTCCAATCTCAGATGCATCTCCCATTGCCATTGAATTAACTTTTTGTGATATACTGGTTCCTACTGTGGACATTCCAGCCATACTGGTACTCTTCCCACCTGGCAATGGTATAGGAATATATTGTGGAGCCTTCATAGCGAGTTTTCCGATTTCATCTCCAAATCATTTGATTGGGGCAACAGCTGCTTCAGTAATCTTACTTGCTCCAAGAGCTGTCATAACTGTCATCCAGAGAATCACAAGAGCAAGAACATTCATAATAATTGTTCCGATAACTCCTTTTCCGAGATCGAGGGCTTTTGAGCCTCCAGATTTTACTGCAGGATCCAAAAGTCCTTGTGTTGTTAATGTAATTCCATTGTCACCTCAGAACTTAAATTCTGTTATACCGCCAGGTGATGTAATATCTACAATATCTGATTTTAGAGATCCATTTCCTGTTTTATCTCCTCCAGTTGCTCACATAACAAGTCCAAGAAACATGAGTCCAAATGCAAGAGCTGCTGAAACATATACTGGAACCATTGCCAGTGAAATAAATTCTTTAATAGTAAATTTTTCTAGTTTTTTTGCCTTGTCTCCGAGAACAAAAGTAAGTGCAAAAATAGGTGAAAACATCGCATAGAGCCAAAGCATCATAGCACGAGAAAAAAGCGCATATACGATAGCGATAACGAGTATTCAAAATATAACGAAAAATATAATTCCAAATCCGAGTTTACTGGCTATATCTATGACTTTGTTAATTTTTTGTTCGGTAGTAATTGCTTTATATCATTGAATTCTAAAGATTCCATAAGCATAGACAGAGAGAAGATTATAAGCACCTCATCCACCATTTGTAAGAAATTCTTTAATAGATAAACAATCTTGAGGATTGGTCGTGCAATCTGAGGCAGAAAATTCTCCATTATTTTTCATTCATTGTGATGATCCTGTTCCAGAGTCACTTCATTTTACATAAAAAATATGAGTTGGAATAATCTTATCAGTTAATAATGTACTTGTTTCTCCCCCAGACTTGAGTATCGTTTCCATGGGAAGTGATATCACCGAAGCAGTTAATATATTCGATATAGAAAGTACGGCACTGACAATGAACCATGTAAAGGGAACGATCAACATCCCCGTCACAAGTTTTGGGAGCATAGTTTTCATCTCATAAGTTTTTGCATTTTCCCCGCCAAATATATTCGCAAATGCGACAAATACGAGCATGAAACCAAATATGACATAGACGACATTAGAAACAAGTATCCAGAGCTGATGAAGTATGGGACGAAGTCCGAAAATCTCTCCGAATGTCCAATCAGGAGAGAGAAGCCATCCCGCCAACATAATAAGCGGCGTAACGAGAAAAGTAAGGACTCCAATCCCAAGATTGAGAACGCTAATAATAGTATTAATAGCAGGATCTTCTACTCCTTTTTTTGTTGTCGTCGCATCATCTGCCGCCATCGCACTCTGTACTCCACCACTTCCTATCTGCACATTTCCAGCAGGACTCATACTAAGTTCTCCGCTTGAGAGAAAGAGTCACATACAAAAAACGGACAAGAGTCCGAGTCGAGAGAGTTTAGAAAGGATAGTTGAAAGTGACATATCGTGATTATTTATGAATTAGTTTTATTGAGTTCTCCTGCTATTACAGCATATATTTCTCTTATTTGCAAAAATTCTCGTGGACTTTTTGAAATTTCATAGTTTTTGTAACTTTCTCATATCTTCTCACCTCTCTCCTTCTGAAAGAGAGAGGTCGGAGTTGAGGCGAGATTTGATTTTTGAAGGTTTTAAATATACTACAGATGTAAATTGTATCATAAACTTTCCTATATTATGATAAAAGAGAAAAATATCGCAGAAAAGGAGGAGTTTGATAAGATAGTGCTCGTCTCGGGGGGATGGGGATTATATCAAATTGGTGAAATACTTGATCGAAAAGGATTTGCTGAAAAAGATATTGTTTCCAACAAGCAAGCACTCTTCTCTCTATAAAAGAATAGGAAACAAGTTCTATTACTACTTGAGTGAAGTGAAATCAAAAATCGAATATGTGAGAAAAAAACATTAAAAAAGGGGATCCTAAAGCACTGACACTTTTCGGAACCCTTTCGTGGTAATTCCTCAGTAGGATATGGAAAAACCTATTAAAGAGCAAATTTTTTTATAAAAAACTTTAGGAAATTTAGGAAGGTCATTTTTTGATTTTTTTGACATTTTAGTATATACTCGCAAGGAATTTATATATTTCTCTCTAAAATATGGCACCAATTAATGCGGCAAATGATAGTCCTGAAAAGGATGAGCAGGTAAATACCAACAAGAAGAAAAAGATCGACGAATCTATGACGACTCGTGCGATTCGTACTTTTGTCGAGAAAAAACTCACTCTCGGAGGAAAGATTTTTGACGAGATGATGAAGTCAAAATGTACAGGACTGGAAACAGAATTTGCGACATTTATCACGGGAAATAGGGATTTTGCCGATCAACCAAAAGATCAACAAGAAGCATTTCGTGCGGTCACGGCAGCACAATTTCTTCGTGAAACTATCTCTATCGGTGTAGGATTTACGAGCAAGAGAAAAGCGCTTAAGGATGTCGTGAATCGCGGATATAGCTTCACAGCCTTAGAACTCAAGAAAGTAGAATCTACCTACGAAACCCTGACAACTGATGAGCTTGGAAATCTCCTCCAAAGCGAATCCAAACGTGAGAAATTTCTCAAGAATCTTTTTCCTAAAAAAACACTTCCCTATAGATCAGAGAAAGAACAGATGATAACTATTTTTGGGAAAGGTATTCTCGGTACGAAACAGGAAGATTATGTTATGAAATTGCTCGTGAAACGCTACGTAGACCCGCAAGATGTACAAGAAGCACTTGCGGCATTTGATGAGACACAGAAACAACTTCTCCTCAAAACTTTTCTTCCAACCGTCACACTTGGACAACTCGGAGATATGGGAGTACTCACAAAAGCTCAGATAAAATCTGCTGTTCATGAGAGTATCGCTCGTGGAGGTCTGGTACCAGAATTGCATTCATTTACCACTCTGGAACAAGCAAATATAGTAGATCAGATTGATCCTTATGATATCGTTATCGAGACGCAACTTTTCCCTCAGGATGTTGTAGATACTATTCTAGAAAGCGATGGGAGCAAGATGATTACGAAGGAGATTACGAAGATAAACTCTGCTCGTTATGATGCAGTAGAGACGGAAAATGCACTGAAGATGAAACCAACCGTGGAAGGATTATTTTTCCCTCCATTTTTGGAAGAACTCCATAAACTCGGTATCAAAAATACTCAAGATCTCAAAGTGGGTTCCATCATCCGTGGGACGATTCCTGGAACCGCGGGAAAAGATATCGATTTCGCCTATAGAATTGATGATATTAAAGATGATCCCACAGAAAATAAAAATACTGGAGGAAATGGTCGAGTATTTGCTGTGAGTGATATATTGCTAGTCGATGGATCCCTTCATCTCAATAAAGAAAAAAGTAAATCTGCAGAGTATACGTACACAGAAATGCACCATATTTTCTCCAAAGCAAAAAAAGATAATCTAGAAATTTTGACGCTAGAAAAGACAAAACACCAGATCGAAACTGGTTCTCTCAAAGAACATATACTCGAGGAAGAGATACAATCTCTGGATGATCTTAATCGAGCGCTCAATAGTATCGATTCCGCAGGAAGTATGTACGTTTTAGGTGCAAAATGAGGAGCTTCTATCCAGGTGGGGAAACCAGGAGAGAAAGATTATGGTATTTTTCAGGTCAAATCGATCAATGAAGCAAAAGGAACGATTGAACTGGTAAATCATGGAGAAAGTGAGATATTTGATTATCTTTCGTTTTATTCTGCATTTGCATCCAAAAAAGCGAAGCGAATCCCTGCCATGAATAGTATAGAAGATTTCCTGAAAACTATGCAATCGCATAGTCGAAAACCGAGCGACTATAGCAAGCTTTCTCTGGAGGGCGATAAAATTGTCAATGATGAGTCTCGAGGAAACAAAGAAGTTCCCGGTATCACAGAATTTGCGGGATCAAAAGGATATATTAAAATTCTCGATACCAAAACTCCGGGACGTGTAGAATTTCTCTTTTATAAAGAATTTGAGGAAAGTAAAGACTTGAATAATCAAAAAGAGAGACCTGTTAAATATAGTGGTGGATATCATCTCCTCTATCAATTTCTGAATACAGAAGCATTTGAACCAAAAAAGCCTGATGTGAAGACTCAGGCAATAGATCAGACCGAAGCTCATATTCCTCATAAAAAAGGATATCTCAAACACTATATGGGAAATCCGAGTCTGCATGATATTCTTCATGGAGGGAAAAATTTGATAGAAGCTATTAAAAAGAGACTGGAACATGGTTCTCATCTCCAGTCTGCTCATGTACAACTCGGGCTTGCAAAATGACTCAATAAACTAGGATTGATAGATAATGATATCCTTCGAGAAATGCGATCATGAGTATATTCTGGTAATAAAAAACTCATGCAGGAAATGGTTGATAAAATGAAAGAGATGTCTGGGGTAGAGAGACAGGCAAAAGTCATTGATGTATTGGGAAATCACTGATCTCATGATTATGAGATACAAGCAGTGACGATAGCGATGCTTCAAAAACACGGAAGTCTGTATGTGGGAGATGTGAAAACATTGCAAGGAAGCTTTATCTATTTTGAACGAATCTCTGGTTTGAAATATTCCAAGAGTCTCTCTGTGGTTCAAAAATATATGAAACGCTGTGATGAAATGGGAGAACCGTTCACTGAGGAAGGACTCATTGTCTTTCATATAAAAGCCGCGGGGGGACGAGGAGAACTCGATGGAAATCTTTGGTTAGAGATTGCAAAAGCTTGGGGAATGGGAAGAAAAGAACAAGATGAAGCAGGAAAAGAAGAAGGAGGAAAATTTCAATTTAGAAAATGACGAATCAAGGAATCGATGGATAAACTTGATGGTGGAGAGAGTGCAAAAGGAATCGGAGGATTTGAACCTATATGGGCAAAGTGATGACCTACCCATGAGATGCATCTCCCTGCAATCGTTCTTGCACTCAGTGATGTCCCAGGTACTCTTCATCAAGATCAACTTAATGGTCTGAAAAGTAAATTTTTTGGAGGACATCCGTATACTGCTCTCCTTTTTCTTGGAAGTAAAGGAAATCAAAATACTTTCCGTGCCGTTATGAAAAAACTGGCAAACAATAATGGAATGGCCACAGATTATGCAGAAATAGAGAAGCTTCAAAAAGATGACCCCAAGAAAAAACTCATAGGAGCCATTATGACATTTTGGGCGAAACATGGAGAAACACTCAACAAAAAACTCAATGTCACAGAAGATGGAGAACTTCTTCATCTCGCAAAAACTGATGCTGATTGTGCTGCTTATCTTGAAACATGTCGAGGAAGCGTTGCAAATATTAATAGTCTCAATAATGATGAACGTGATAATGAAGCATACGAACATGGTTGATCTTCTTTCTTAGGACTTAATCCAGAACATTACTTCAAGTTTATCAAGATGAATCCAGCCCAGGTAACATTTGAAAGTGATGATAATACCCAGCGTTTTTGGCCAAGTTTTCAACAAAGTCTTGGTGCTATTAGGACGATGAATTCTGGAGGAACAGAAGAAGATACTAAAGCTATGCGAAAGGAACTCTATATGAAATATCATAAAACTCTTATGTCCTATTTTAATTCTGGGCGTATCGAAAAATCTGTATACACTGACAAACTAAAAAATCAGGATTATATGAAAGAGCTCAGGAAAAATTATGGAATCGAACTCACTCCTTATGGGAAATCCTATCTCGAATCTCGAGAATATGTACAAGCTGCAGAGGCTGATTTTGAAGCATTTCTTGCTGGAGGAAGACCAGATAGTATTAAAAATGAGATAGTAAATGTTGGAGGAAGTATTGCTCATGTTCTGGAAAAAACAGGATATCGTGGTTCTGCCGCAAATGATGGTCTAACATTCTCGGACAAAAAATAGAGGTGGATTAAGACAATATTGGGTGTCGTTGTAGTGGAGATGAAAATGTAGTAAAAGTTTCCTTCCTTAAAGTTCGTTCTCTCGGAATAATCAGAGGGAATCTTTTTACATTCTCATCTCCGTAATATACTTCATCTGGGGTTTTGTATCCAAGTGACTGGTGTGGATCATAGGAGTTGTA
>MNYO01000029.1 GCA_001873165.1 Candidatus Gracilibacteria bacterium CG2_30_37_12 | reverse complement strand
CGGGTGATGGGACTCGAACCCATAACAGTCTGCTTGGAAGGCAGGGACTCTAGCCATTGAGCTACACCCGCATAATATACTCTCGTACAAAAGCAGGGCTATTGTATAAAAAGAGACGTTTTTGTCAAAACTTTTTTGGACTTTCTTTTTGTTTTTCTCAAGAACCGATTATTGTTTGCTTTCTTTTGCCTTTGTAGAGAGGAAAAGTATCATCCTAATGATGGCTTTCTTTGGCTTGGAAATGCTTTTTATTTTCTTTATAAGCATTATACCAGATCGCTTCTACAAAAATTTCCAATACAGAGTTGAGATGAGAGATAAATATAAGAAGTACGATAAATAGAAGAGAAAGTATTACGATAGAAATAAGCTGCAATAGAGAAATTGTCACGTACGTAAAGAGTCCTGATATAACAAATGGGAAGATTATGAAGATAAGAGCTGTGATAAACGTTCGAATATATACGAAAAGAAGTGTAAAATAAAGATGAAAGGTTATACTCAAATTACTGAGTGCCATCTGGACGGAAAGACTGAGTGACTCAATAGCTTTTTTATTCTCAAAAATAATGAAAAATTTCGCATATGCAAAAAGGATATTTATAAGGAATGCAAAACCCAGATAGAGTGTCATTATGATAGTAATGCTCACAAAGTAACCTTGTCCAAATATTCGTAGGAGAAAGATATAGAAAGTAATGATAGAGAGAAGTTTGAATATGGAGAGAGCATTGCTGAGCTCAAAAATCGGGAGGAAATTCATAAGTCCTCGAGAGATTCCGTATCCGAACCCTCAAGCAGTATTAATTCCATTTTTTGATTCTTCCTCTCTTTTTGCTATAAGAGAAATAAGTCCTCATTCTGCAACTGGTGTGATGAATAAGTAGAGGATTACTCATATAGCAAGGGCAATAAGAACTTGCCAAAAATAGGAAGTATGAACCCACTGAATAATAAGAGCAAAAAATTGATCTTTGAGTTTAAATATATATACGTAGGCAAAAGCGAGTTGATACAGTATGATGCAACCGAGATAGATAGTCGAGAGAAGGGAAGGGAAGAAATTGAATTTCTTCAGGAAAGAAGTATGCATAACAAGATCCCAGGCAGGACCTACGATAGCCTCTCTTAGAGCTTGTGATTTTGTCGTTTCTATTTCTGAGTGAACAGTTTCTCAAACATGAACAGTTTCCCTGTTGATGATTTCCTGAATTTGATGGTGGATGTTTATTTTCGGAATATCCCCAGAAGATTCATGAGAAGGTTCGATATTTTCCATAATTTTATTCATATATAAAAGGAGAATGTTTTTTTACCCAGTCAATAAATCCACTCATATTTTTATTATTCCATTTAAAATCAAGAGACTCTTTTACATACATATTTTCACTGATATCATAAAGAGAAGATGAATACGGAAGTACTGGTACAGAAATGATTTGCTTGAGAGTTTTGTCGAGATATAGAGTATTATAAGGGCTATAGAGTGACATAAATACATTTTCTTTTTTGAGGATCTCTAGTATCTGTGATTGGATAAATTTCAACGAATCAGAATTTAACTGGCTGGATTTGAGTTTTTCCAGCAAGATATCGAGAGGTATATTTTTGAGTTTCGCAAAGTTAAATCCTTTTTCTGCCTGTCAGGAATGGAAGAATGGAAAGATATTATAATCAAAAAGTCCGAGATTGATTCCAGTAAGAATCATAGAATATTGTTTTTCTCCTTTTGTTATAATAGTCTGTAAATCTTCTGTAGTAAGGGTGGTAGTCTGTATATCGATTCCGAGCGTTTTTATATGGTTTGCCAGCTCTGTAGCAAGTGTCTTCATATATGGAGTTTGCTCGGTAAATGCAATTTGAAGGGAAAATTTCTTCAAATCCTTATTATAATAGTATACTGGATCGAGTGGTTTTACTTTTTCAGCAAAACTCTTGTCGTCGGCCACTTTTTTCTCTTCTTGAGCAAGGGTATTTGTTTTTTCTGATTGAAGTTTATCGGCATGTGCTTTTTCTTGTATGGCCACTTCTTCATCGGTCGTTGCAAGAAAGAGGGAAATGGTTTCCTTGGTAACTTTTTTTCCTGCTATTTCAAATGCTATTTTATAGGTATTGAGTCCTTCTTTCATCGTCCCGATATCCGTCTTGGCACGATAGTAGAATTTTTGTTCTTTTGGAGAATAATTCTTGAGATGATAATCATTAATATATACGCCAGTTACTCCCGATGGAGCATTTCCAGAAAGGAGAATATCGGTTTCTTTCGTCACGATATATTTTTTATTACTGGGACTGAAAAGATAGTTACTCGTTTCAGTATTTACTACTTTTGTTTCTGTTTTTACATCGGTATGTTCTGATAGGAGAACCTCTTTTTTAACATACCCGAGATGCTTCATAATAGCTTCCATCTTGGTAGTATCTCCATTTTCAGGGAGAATAGATTCATCGGTAAAAAATGGGTTTTTGAGGAGTTTTCCCGTGGCTTCATTGAGCGAAGAAAAAGACACTTTCGTAAGAGATCCAAGAAGAATACTTCGAAGTTCAGAATCTACTTTGTCCGCATTGAGGAAAAGTGATATATATTCTGGAAATATGAATTTATATTCATCGAATCGAGCAGACGAAAGAGAATCAATAGTATTATTTGGAAATACGATATTGAGACTATTTTTATTAGCCAAAAGATCATTCTTATTATTGAAAAAACTAAAAGTATATCGTCCGATATAATTTTGAGTGTTGGTATTTTGAATATTTCGTATGAAAGACATCTTTTCACTATTACTCTTCGGATCCATTTCTCTTTTATCAAAGATATAGGCACCAGCAGAAAGATTATCTCCTATGGTAAAAGTATTATTTTTGATTTTCTCAACTACATCTTTCTGGATAATAGGATAGATGAGCATATCGAGGACGAGTACATCTGCCTTCCCAGTAAATTCGATATATTCTCCTTGATCCTGTATAGTGATATTTTCCAAAACTTTTTTAGCAGTTTTATTGATATCATTGTTTTGGAGCATATCATACGTTGCCAAAATGTCCTCTGTCGTAATAGGTGTTCCGTCGCTCCATTTCTGATCTTTTTTTACGTAACATTTGATTTCGGAGAAATTCTTCCCGAGGTTACAATTGGCGATGTCACCCTCCATTTGTTTGGTTTGGATATTATAACGGAGGAGAGACCGCGAAACAAAACGGAGTAAATAATCTCTAATAGGATCGGTGCCATACGCTGCGGGATTGAGACTTGGGACGGTTCCAATAATTCCTATATTAACTGTTCCGCCTTCGACAGGATTTCGCACAGCATCTTCACTGAGGTAGAGAAAAATCAGGTGAATACTTATAATAAAAACAAGAAAAATGGAAAGAAAGAGAAAATATTTCTTGATAGTTTGGTATATGGACATAGGAAAAAAGTCTATAAAGCCTATAAAGTTGAAAGTCCTTAAAGTTACAAATCTTACTTTAAGGACTACAGGGGTATTTTATTTTCTTACGAGAGAAAGAAATAGATAGTTGCGTTTACGACGAAAATACATGCGAGAACAATCGTTGTGATGTGAAGTGTTTTTTCTGCTCCGCGTTTTTCGAATTTCCCAAAATCATTGGATCCTGGTGCTATAGAGAGTCCATTTCCTTTCGCCTGTACGAGGATAATAAGGATGAGAAGAATACTAACAATTATTTGAATAATGAAAAATATTTTGTTCATAAAAATGAGTGGAAAAAATAAAGTGGAAAGGAGAAGGAGAAAAGGAGAAAACAGTATGTCTCAGCTTTTTTTACTACTTCTTTACTAAAGTGTTCGCAACTATATTGAAAAGAGTAAAAATTGCAACCGCAATTACAAAATTCGCAGTACCATGTATCTCCCAGCTGACTCAGGAAATACCGAGGAGATTTATAGCATTTTCCAGAAGCCAGAGAATAATTGCATTGATTACCAGAATAAAAAGTCCGAAAGTGAGCAGTATGAAAGGAAAACCAAGAAGTTTGAGAATCGGACGAACAAATACATTCAAAAGCCCAAGGATAATACCACCAGCGATATAGAGTTGCCAACCTCCTTTTGCAAGAATTCCCATCTGAGTCGTAGTATCATACGGGAGAAAATACTGGAGTCCAAAAAGAATAGCGGCATTGGCGAGAACAGAGATGAAGATTTTCATAGAAGTTTAGAAGATTAAACAGTATAAGTAGGATAATTTTCAAGGAAAGTAACTTAAAATAAGATGAAATTTTTTCTTTTCATCTTATTCCCAACTATTTTTATTTTTGAATATAGCTATCACAGAAACTATAGGGCCAGTTACTTTATATATTATTTTAAATTTATATTTAGCTTCAACCAATTGTCTTACTCAGTCTTCTATCTCTCTTCATAAGAATGGGTATTCTTTTAGATAATCCACACTTTTTTTAATCTCATCTAGAACTATTTTTACATAATAAGGATTATCCAAAGAAATATAATTAAAGGTCTCAATGAGATTTTTCTCAGCTCATTTGAGTAATTTCACTTTATACATTTTGCACGGCATATTTAGAAAATACACTTTTGTTTATTCTCTCAAAAGCTTCATCTGAATCAGTAGAAATCCCATCCTTTTCAAAATCTTTCAGGTTTTTATCAATAATAGATATCTCTTCAAAGCTTAATCAAGCTTTTTTAAAAAGATCAACATTCATTTGAGTCATAAAAATGTAATTTTATGAAATATAACTAATTTTAGTATAAGCACATATCATAAAAATCAACTTATTTTTGGATTTTTTCAGGAAAATAGATACTATGTCGGCGTTTGTTATTTCTTTTGTTTTGAAATATGAAAAAGAGAATTGTCAGTCTATTGCTTTTGGGAATGTATTTTTTTGGTGGGTTTGAAATGGGTTATGCCATAGATTTAAATACCACTAATAATGTTTTAACTAATACTACTAATACCTTTTCTTCTACACCTACTACTACACCCGCTTCACCTACACCTACACAAACTCAAACTAATATTAATAATACTATTAATCCTCCACCGCCTGCTACCACTCAATCTACTATTGATGCTGGTATTAAAGCTACTAATTCTTCTACACCTCAGGGGAAAACTTTAATTTTACCCACTTGAGGTCCCAATGATATGACGAGTACAGAATTTCGACTCAACCCCAATGATTTAAGTCCTTCTGAGAAGAAATACACAGGAGGAACCAAAACGAATTTTAAGACACTTCTTGCTAATATCGGGAAATATCTTCTCATCGCAACGACAACCCTTTCGGTCCTCTCCATCGTAGTCGGAGGTCTCATAATCTCGACAACCGGTCCATCAGATCGAGCAGCGAAAGGAAAGACTATTATTGTATTGAATATCACAGCGATTGTTATCGCACTTTTTTCTTATTCTATTATACAGCTCGTTTCATGGCTCATCGCGTAAGCAGACTCTTGCAAAAAGCGAACTTCGTATTCAAAGTTCCGTTTCTTCATTCATCGTACTGATGTACGACTCATTTGAATACTCACTTTTCACAACGAATTTCATCATTTTTCAAGAGTCTCTGAAGTCCAATAATACTGACAGTTATATTATTTTCTTTTCTCCTCATTTTCTCTTTTGTAAATGCAGCGGATGTTCTCCCGAAACCAGATCCCATGGGGCTTCCTTTTGAGAATACAGGAGGTGATGCAACTTTCCCGATTGTGAAAGTAATCAAGGAAACGATTAAATATATAGGGATTCTTGCGATTCTTGCGATTTCTTGGGGAGGTCTCCAGTTTCTGACTTCTATCGGAAATGATGAGAAAGTAAAACACGCGAAACATACTATTATCTATGCACTTATCGGAGTTCTCCTCTCGGTTATGGCGTACACTATCGTTGATATCATTAATAGTCTTCAGATATAGTACTTTATTTTTTATGAAAAATTTATGAAAAAAAGATGAGTGAAGATATTAATTTTGAGCATATTTCTCTTTAATGGAATAGAGATAAGTTTTGCAGCAAATAGAACGTGTCCAGCACCACAAGCAGGGTATCAGTGTTATTGTCCTGCGGATGTGACTCTCGATTGTGGTTATACTCCTGTAGCAACCAATTCTACTCCAGCATCTTTCCAGAACTCAGCTGTTGGTGGAGGAGTGACTCAATCTATGCTCCAAGTGGGAGGTGGGAATAATAGTGCCAATGCAGGAACCAATGTCACACTTCAAGGGAATTTCCTTCGTAATATTCAAACCTACATTATGGGACTTCTCGGAATCGTGACCGTAGGAATCTTTCTTTATATTGGATACACACTCTTCACGGCACAAGGAAAAGAAGAAGATTTCAAAAATGCTTGGAAAGCTCTCATATATGCCGTAATTGGACTGGCAGTCATTCCACTTGGGTATATAGCGGTCAAGATTGTCACGGGATTCACCTTTTAGGGAGATCATAAAGAATGATAGAATTTGCATTCAAAATTCCGTTCCTCGCTCTTCGTACAAGTCGTACAGTTCGCTCCGTAACCCCACAAGGGGGAGCTATGGCTTCATTTTTCATACAAATTCTATCATTCTTTATGATCTCTGTAATAATTCAAAAACCAAAAGATTTCTTATCTTCTTTATGTATTTTTATGAAAAAAATATTCTTCTCTCTTTTCCTCGCATTTCTCCTTACCATTTCCTTCTCCTCTGTATTTGCAGTATGTACCTATGACGGAAATGGAAGTGTGCAAGGGGCTCTCAGTGGATGTGCTCCACAAGGTTCTATAACTGCAGGCGATTATACTATTTCCTGAGGAGTGAAAGGAAAGGTGATACAGATTACCAATCAACTTATTATTGCAGGATCTATCCTTTCCGTTGGAGGAATTGTCTTATCGGCAATTCTCTATGTTTCTGCTCTCGGAGATGGAGAAAAAGTAAAAAAAGCAAAAACTGCTTTGCAGTATTCTGCTCTTGGTTTTGTTCTCATGCTTCTTTCATTTCCCATCGTGAATATGATTGTGAATTTGATTTATGGGATTCGATAGTAGAATTCTCGAGGCAAAAATTTCTTTTTGTATTTTTTCCAAAAGCACCTACAATACCTCTCGATATTTCTCAATATAGAAAATATGATACGAATCATTTTCCTCAAATATTTTCAGATTTTTAATACTTCATCGTAATGGAAGTACCACTCTCTTATTTGCCCACGGCATATAAGAGAGTGGTACTTTTTTTATTTTCCTCACTGCCTTTATCATGAAGACGCTCTCCTTGGTTTATAAAATCCTTCCTATTGCACTCCTCTTTTTTATAAGCATTCTTCCTGTTCAAGCTCTCTCTTTTCCGAATGGTCAACCAACGGGAGGGATATCATGATGAAAATTTAATCAGATTCTGACCAATATATTTGGAGATTGTTGAGTTGGAAACTATATCCAATGATTTACCAGTACTGGTGTTGTAGATTGTAAAAGTGTTGCCAGTTTTAATACATTAACACTTACTGTATGACATCCAAATACTACCCCCTGATCTTGACTCTTTCAAAAATACTTCACGAAAATACTTAATGATTGTGGAACAGGAAGATACGTGAGATGATTTGATTCCAATAAAAACCTAATTTGTGAGGATATAGCCAAGATAGTTACCATTATGGGAACAACTACCTTACTTGTTTCCCCAGTAACTACTGTTATTTTTCCATCTTCTCCTGCCTGACAAATACCTGGAGGAACTTTTACTGACTCCTTTAATACTCTCTTCGCCGCAGATTGTTGAGTAGGAAAGTATCTCCAGTGATTTGATTCAGGTAAAAATAAGATATGTGGATCAATAGTAACTACTATCGCCATAACGAATTGTACAGAGCTTCAAAACATAGGAACTAATGCGACTACTTTATCTGGAAATTATCATTTGACCAACAATATCGATTGTAGTGCCACTTCTCTGTCTTGAAATCCGCTCAATCATGGATGACTCGGTTTTGATCCTATTTGAACATATTTTACAAGATTTACGGGGGTTTTGGATTGAAAATGATATAAAATCATATGATTATTTATAAATAGACCGACAATTTTAGAAACATGATTGTTTGGTCATTCCAGTGGAACTTTAAAAAACTTATGATTAGATTGAGCTAATATTAGCTGAAATTGAAATGTATGATGATTAGCCTGATAGACTCTCTGAATAATAACAGATTCTTATATTATTAATAGCAAATTAAAATGAATTGTGGACGTATGATGATTAACTTGAGTAAATGTTTCGTCCATTACCAATTCCTATACAAATAGGAATACAATAAACTGAAATCAACGCGTATGATGATTAGTTTGAGCTAATATTTCTTTGGTGGCAAATTCTTATTCTACTAATAATAATATAAATTCTCTAGATCGTATGGTTTGATGAATTATATGATACAATCAAAGTTTGTTAATTAACTCTTATTCTATTGATAATACAATAGTTTGTACTTGAATAAATTGATATGTTTGATGATTGGTTTGAGTGCATGTTTCTTATTCTATTTCTATAGAAAATTCTTATTCTATTAATAATACAATAATTTGAAATAATCCTTGATGACTCGTTTGATATTCTTGGTTAAATAGAAAATTATGTGTGGTTAAAAATACAAGTTGTTCTCTTATCTAAGGCACCCAAGTATCAACTTTTATATTTCTCGCTAAATTTGGCTTGTTTTTGACTAATTTACCCCCTTATCTGCCCTCTGGAAGCGGGGTGAAGTAGTCAAAACAGCCACACACTTTTTGCCATTATGCCAAAATATACAAGCACTTAAAAAATATACGTTTAATATCGCCATAGATGATTTCTGATCTGGATA
>MNYO01000127.1 GCA_001873165.1 Candidatus Gracilibacteria bacterium CG2_30_37_12 | reverse complement strand
AACAACTACTCATGCAGATGATGACAGAGATGATGACAGAGATGATGACAGAGATGATGACAGAGATGATGACAGAGATGATGACAGAGATGATGACAGAGATGAAAGTTACAATAACGATGAAGGTTATTCAGAATATAGTGCACCTATCATTACTCAACCCACTACTCCAACTACCACTCAGGTTCCTGCTACGAACACAACTCCAGCAGCGACTCAGACTTGTACAACGGTATATGATACAGTTACGAGTCCTTCTGGTACGAAGAGTCAGGTTCCACGACAATCATGTACAACTACTCCTGCAACAACAACAACCCCTACCCCAGTAGTTACCCCAACACCTGTAACTCCGGCAGTTCCAGTTCCAGTAGTGACAACTCCAAAACCTACTACTCCAATAACTCCTACGACATCTTCTCAATATAAAGATGGGACATATACAGGAGTCGGAGCATATACTTTTCCAGGTGGATCTATCGATTATTCTGTATCTCTTACTCTTGTAGGTGGTAAAATCTCTCAAGCATCATTCATTAGTTTTACAGTTTCAGGAAATGGAAAATACACTCGTGCTCAAGGGGATGCGGAACTCCAGAAATTCGTAGGTACAAGTAATACAAGAATTAATACTGTTACTGGTGCGACTGGTACATCCAATGCAATACAAAATGCAATCGATAATGCTCTTTCAAAAGCACGAACTACTCCTGCAACTTCTACTCTCACTCCAACACCAGTAGCTACACCAACTCCAACACCCGCTGCAGCTGATACTTCTTTTCTCGATGCACTTCTTGGTCTTGGAACCACTTCAAATACTCCAGTAGCTACTTCTGATGTAGTTACAGCTGATCCAACACCACATACTGCACCAAACGGAAAAATATATACCATTCTCCCTCTTGCCAATGGGCAATTTACATTTAAACGAGCAGACGGAAGTGTTTCATCTCAAAAGTTTGCAAGCTTTCAGAGTGTGGTTGACGTAATCAATAAGAATAATCAAAATATCCAAGAAGTAAGTTTATTGACCGCACCAAATGGAAAGTCATACACTATTCTCAATAATTTGAGTACAGGAGCATATATGTTTAAACGAGCAGATGGAAGTATTTCTACGCGAACATTTGTTTCAAAGGATGCAGTTGTGGCTTATATCCGTGATAATAATACACCAGCTCCCGTAGTACAAGCAGTAACCGTACGACGAACGGTTGTTCCAACAACATCGAGAATACCAACAAGCACGGTAAAAACTCCTACAACAGTAAAGCCTGCAGCAACTCCTGTAGCTCGTACTCCAGCAAAACCTGCAACAACTTCCAACGCCGCAGCAACAGCTACAGCTAATACTGCTGCCGCAGCAAGAGCTCAGGCCACAGCAAACGCAGCTGCCGCCGCTAAGGCTCAAGCAGCAGCACAAGCTGCCGCTGCAGCAAAAGTAAATACAACAACTGCCGCGAGCTAAAAGAAATACATAAAATTGCTTTTTTAGAAAAATCCGTAGGATATATTTTGGGTGATAAAACCAATTTGTCTCCTATGGATTTTTTCTTAAAAAATTTATTCATTTTCATTTGTTTCCTATGCTTCGATATCTCTTTGCTCTTGTTCCTGGAATCATCTTGTTCCTGGCTTTTTATTTTATGAAGTCAGGAGAAGCGAATGTTTTGCTCCGAGATTTTTGACGAATATCTTTTGTGTACCTCGTTCTTGCATTGATGGTAACCCCTATCATAACACTTACGAAAAAAGATACATTTGCACCGTATAGAAGAACTTTCTGAGTTCTCGCATTTCTGGTAGCAGCTGCACATGGGATTGTATATTTTTATGCAGAATATATATATCAAAAAACATTCTTTGTTCTCGAACATTTTAAAGCACTCGATGTCGCTTCTGGAGTTGTTGCTATCATTATTATAGCATTTCTTGCTATCACTTCCAATAATATTTCTATCAAGCTCATGAAGGGGAATTGGAAAAAGCTCCAATCACTTGTGTATCCACTTTTTCTCATTGCTGCATTTCATGTGGCATTTGCTTCTCGATTTGATTCATTTTATATGATTACTATCGGAGCACTTATTCTCCTTCGTACTTTCGCATATCTTTCAGAAAAACAGATGGTCGTATCGGGGAAAACTTCTGCAAAAGTGACCCGTTATCGTTGTGTTCCTTGTGGATGGATATACGATGAAAAATATGGTGATCCCGATGGAGGAATAGCTCCAGGAACCCGTTTTGAAGATATTCCTGATAATTGGGTATGTCCTGTTTGTGGAGTCGGAAAAGGAGATTTTATTCCCTATGAAGATGCTTATGAAGAAGAAAATACTCCTGCAACGGTCGTAACTGCAACACTTCTCAATCCAACAACTCTTGAACTCGTATTGGAAACAGAGAAGAAATTTGAGGTGATTCCTGGCCAGTATGGACGAGTGGCTCTTAAAGATCGAGATGGTATATTTTATCGGTCATATTCTGTGGTGGCTTCTATGGATAAGAAATTGGTTTTTTGTATCAAACTTTCTTGAGGACGAGGAGGAAATACTTTGAAACGTATCAAAGTGGGAGATGTAGTTGCAGTAGAAAATATCTATGGATCTTTTGTCCTTCAAAATAGTATCGATCCAAAAGTGTTTATTGCAACATGAACAGGACTTGCTCCTATTGTGAATATGTTGAGACAACTCCCTAATGAGGATAAAATACTTCTTTTCGGAGTACAGGATGCAGCGAGTCTTTTTTACACAGAATTGCTTAAAAATATTCCTCGTCTTACAACTCATACCTTTCTCTCTCGTGAGGAACTTCCTGGTTTCCAACATGGACGTATCGATATTTCAAAGTTTCATTTCCCAAAAGAGAGTGAATTCTATATGTGTGGAAATCCTGCGATGATTGAAAAAACCATAGCAGACCTAAAAGCACAAGGATTCACCAAGATTTATCATGAACAATTCTAATCTATGAAAAAACTCAGTATATTTCTCTCGATTGCGATAGTGACGGCACTTTGTTTCTGGGCACTCTCTCTTATATCTGTGGATAATCAGTATACTTCCGTGCGGAAATATGCGAAGCCGAAGGCAAAAATTCCGGTAATAGAAAGTGTTTCATTGCCATCAATAACAACGGGAGATTCCACTGTTGTGCCAATAGAAACAACTACTCCTATAAAAAGAACAGTAGTACCTGTGTGACTGAGGTAGTAACCCCAACAACCACCATGGCAGATACTACTCTACCAACGATAGAAGTTCTCAATTATAAAGATGGAGATATTATTACAACTTCCACTATAGATGTCCAAGTAAAAGTCACCGATGATCAAACTCCTTCAGATAAGATTGTAGTAGATGGCGCCGGAAAACATACCTTACAAAATGGATTAAATACCATTATTATAACGGCAGTTGATGAGGCAGGAAACGCAGGAAGCACTTATATTATCATCGAGAAAAAATAATGAGAGTATTGCTTATAGAGGATAATCGAGAAATCTCCAAAAATATCAAGCGCTATTTGGAGCTTGATGCTTGGAAAGTAGACATTGCTTACGATGGAAAAACTGGTTTGGAAAAAGCTCTTCAAGAGGAGTATAATATTATTCTCCTCGATGGAATGTTGCCAGTGATGGATGGGCTGGAAGTATGCAAAAAAGTTCAAGCTCAAAAAAACACTCCGATTATTATGATTACCGCTCGGGATGAACTTTCTGACACGATTCATGGACTCGAAAGTGGTGCGGATGATTATCTCGTAAAGCCTTTTGATTTGAAAGAACTAGAAATGCGAATGTTTGCAGTACTTCGTCGTGCACAGAAGCAGATATTTAAAGAGATTATATATAAAGATATTGTTATCAACCTTCAAAAAAGAGAGGTGGAAAAAGGTGGTGAAATTATTCATATCCCCTTGAAAGAATTCCAGATTTTGGAATACCTCATCACGCATGAAGGAGTAGCGGTTTCTCGAACCGATATCATTGATCATATCTGGTGAGGAGAATCTCTCTTTGAGAGTGATAAACTCGATGTTTATATTTCCAATATACGCAAGAAGCTCTCTCCAGATATTATCCAAACCATCAAAGGATATGGATATGTTTTTACTCTCCAAAAATCATAAAATCTATGCTTTCCATCCGATTCAAGACATCCACAAGAACTGCTATTATGTTCACTCTTTTTGCTAGTGTTCTTTTATTGGTATTTGTGATGATACTGAATATATATTATTTTTACAATTGGCGTCTCGATGAGAGAAATGAAGTAATCGATAAAACAGAACACCTTGCAGTTTTCAGTATCAAAACTCAGAGTGGAACAAACGTGAGTATTGCTGATATTATGAGCCCTTTTTACAATAGAATCATGGCAGAATGAGGGATGCTTCAGACGACAGAATGAGCATCTCTTATTTCTCCAAAATGGAATACAAATAAACCAAATATTCTCTGACTCTATAAAAGTGGAGATAAATGGTATATGCAGTATACTTTTCCATTTCGAAATATCGGAACCGTCGGACTGTCTTATGATGTTACAGAACATGTGGATGTACAATTTACTCTCTTGAGAATCTCTCTTTTGTTGAGTCTTGTTTTTTTTCTCATTATCACTCTTATTTCATTTCTCTTTACTAAGGCTTCGCTTAAGCCACTTGAGAAAATTATTTGATATATTCGTTCTTTTCAAGCAGAATTCCCTCTTCCAGAATTCCCTCTCACTGGTCCAAAAAATGATGAATTTGTCATCGTTGCAGCAACACTTTCTGAGGCTTTCAAGAAAATACAATCTCAAACGGAAGTGTTACGACAATTTAGTATAGATGCAGCACACGAGTTTAAAACTCCCCTTATGATTATCCATTCAGAAATAGATTGTGCACTCAAAAGCGGAGATTATCAAACATGATTTGATAATATACGAAGTCAGATATATTTTCTCGACACTATGATTGGTACTCTCCTGACTATTGCTCGTATCGAAAAAGAAGATATCAAAAAAGAAAAGATAAATGTCTCTGAATTATTTGAAGATAATATTAATGAGATAGAGAAGATTTTCCATGAAAAAGGACTCCATGTGATAAGAAATATAGACAAAAATATAGTATTTAACACCAATAGATCTCTTTTTCAGATGATTGTATCAAACCTCATCAAGAACGCTTTCAATTATACCAATAATGGAGAAATTGAGATCACACTCAATAAAAAAGGATTTTCCGTGCGAGATACGGGGATTGGAATTGTCAAAGAAAATTTAGATAAAATATGGGATCGTCTTTATCGCGTAGATTCTTCTTGGAGTGTCCAGAATGGTCATGGACTTGGGTTATTTCTGGTAAAAACGATCGTTGAAAAACTTGGATACGTTATTCATGTGGAGAGTGAATTAGGGAAAGGAAGTACTTTTTCAGTGAAGTTCTAAAATATTCTTCGATTTCCCCATATTTCTTCGAAATGTAAACGAGAAAATACTCTCTGGTTTGCGTTTTCTGCCTAAATCTGATACTATTGCTTCAAAAGTAATAGTATTTTTCTTTTCTTATTCATTCTATGAATCTCGATTTTTCTCTTATTCCAACCGCTTTCGCGAAGATTGGTGGTATTGCCATTGGATCTGTTCCTGCAGAAACTTCTTCAGCAGTTGCAAGTAGTGCAGCAAATGCCCCAACTTGGTACGGTACTTTTTTTTCTGGGATAGGATATTTTCTCCTTACTCTCCTCGCTTTTTTCCTTTTTCTTAAATTCATCCGTTTAGTATACGAAATATATGCAGCTCGCAAGCTTGTTTTTATGCGAGTGACGCTTCCCCGTGCTGATTCTAAACTCGATAAAGAGAAGGAAACCAAGAAAGATTTCAAGGAAAAAACGGGTATTATGTCTATCTTTTATAAAGGTATTCATAAGATTTCCGAAGCTACTCTCATGGAGACCTTCCTGGATTTGATATTTGATCATTCGAAAATATCCCTCGAGCTTGTTTATGATAAAGGACAGGTATCTTTTTATGCGGTGACATATGGTGAGTATGTGACACTTATTTCCCAGCAGATTACTTCGAACTATCCCGATGCAGAAGTGAAGATTATTTCCAAGGAAGAATACGGAGATATCAAGCCAGTAGGATATACTTTACGTGCTGCCTCTGTCAGCAAAGCGAATGATGATATTTATCCAATAAAAACCTATAAATATTTCGAGGATGATCCATTGTCGAGTTTGACGAATAATATTGGTAATTTGAAGAAAACGGATCATGCCGTATTTCAACTCATCATTAAGCCCGTAGGTTCCTCTTGGAATCGTAAGGCAAAAAAAGCAGCGGGTGATGTTGCAAAGGGATCTTATAAAAAAGGAGTAAAGGGAGGTTTATTTATGACCATTATCCAGTCTCTTCTTTCGCCACTTTATTGGATTGCTCAACGCCTCATAAATAATGAACCAACTGGTGGGGATTCAGGAGCACCAGGAGCTTCTTCTGGAGATTCATATAAAATATTCAATCAAGCTGAGCAAGAAGCTCAGAAGATGGTCGGAGAATCCGCAGGACAGCCAGGATTTCAGGCGTCTATCCGTATACTCGTTGCCTCAGATACACCACAGAGTGCAGAATCGGGATTGTACAATCTCATTTCTTCCATGAATATCTTTACGGATGAATATAATAATAAGTTGGATAATCCACAGATTCTTGAGAATATGTTCGCATTTTTCTTCACGCCGATTCGATACTTAGCTTTTAAGCTTCGTCTCGTCGGACTTTTGCAAACGAAGAGCATATTTTCAACCGATGAGCTTTCGACTCTGTATCATTTCCCTGATATTAACTATAACAAATCTCCGATTATTAAATGGCTTGAGTACAAGATGTTGACGCCACCGAATAACCTCCGAACCCCAAAGAAACCGACGATGCTCATGGATTATATTCGTGATAAGCACGGAAATGTACTGACAGAAGATGGAAGTCATCTGAAAGTTGATGGGAATTGGAATCTCATTCGTGATGCAGGTCGTAATTTTATGACCACAGCTGAAGAGGCAGTTCTCATACAGACTGAAGGAGATAATAAAGGGAAACCAGTTGACGTAGGGAAAACTCCAAAACAAGAACTCCAACAGCGTAAAATCGCAGGATTCCCAGTATTTACGGACGGAGTCCTTATGGGATGGAATGAATATCGAAATGTCAAAACTCCTATCTACTTTACACGAAAAGACCGAGGACGACATCATTATATTATCGGTAAATCTGGATGAGGAAAGTCAGTATTTGTCGGATATATGGCACGTCAGGATCTCTGGAATGGAGATGGTCTTTGTATCATCGACCCACATGGAGATCTCGTAGAAGATGTTATCGCATTTACTCCAAAAGAGCGAGCGAAGGACGTTATTGTATTTAATCCTGCGGATCATGAGCGTCCGATGGGACTTAATATGTTGGAGATTATCGCCACCGATCCAGCCCTTCGAGCCATCGAAAAAGATCGTGCCGCACTTGATGCTACTTCTATATTTATCAAGATATTTAATGAAGAAATATTTGGTCCGCGTATTCAGCACTATTTCCGAAATGGATGTTTGACACTTATGGATGACGAAGATGAAGGAGGAACTTTGATCGATGTTCCACGACTCTTTGTCGACGATGCCTTTATGAAGTACAAAACTTCCAAAGTAAAAAATCCAGTTGTAAAAGCTTTCTGGGATCATGAGTATGCCAATACGGGAGATCGCGAGAAGCAAGAAATGATTCCATATTTCAGTTCGAAATTTGGTCCATTTATTACCAATACAACTATTCGTAATATCATCGGTCAACCGAAATCTGCATTCAATCTTCGTCGCGTTATGGACGATCAGAAAGTACTTATGGTGAATCTTTCCAAAGGTATGATTGGAGATCTCAATGCACAACTTTTGGGTCTTATATTTGTCTCTAAGATTAATATGGCGGCGATGAGTCGTGCCGATACTCCAGAAGACGAACGAAAAGATTTCTTCCTCTATGTCGATGAGTTCCAGAACTTTGCCACGGATACATTTGGGGAAATCTTGTCTGAAGCTCGTAAATACCATCTGGCGCTTATTATGGCCCATCAATACATCGCTCAGATTGGAGGATCCAAGTCCAAAGATGGAAAACCTTCCATCAAAGATGCAGTATTCGGGAATGCCGGAACGATTATGTCCTTCAAAGTTGGTGCGGAAGATGCGGAATATCTTGAAAAGGAGTACGCCCCTCTTCTCTCCCAACAGGATATTATCTGAATCGCCAACTTCACCACCTATTGTAAACTCAATATCGACAATGCGACGACCCGTCCATTCGATATGAAAACTATTTGGGACAATCACTATAAAAACCCAGAAGTGGCGAAGGTTATTAAAGAGTATTCTCGTAAGATGTACGGACGTAAGAAAGAATATGTGGATATGGAAATCGAGGCGAGATTGGGGATTGTTAAGTAGATTTGCATTTCATAATAATTTAGTTATAAAGATGTATATTATTTATAATTACTATTTCCTATGACTGGATTATTGAGTTGATATGGAGTATCTAAAGTACCACAGCAAGTTGTTCATAATAATGATAAGGGATTGAGTTGAAAGATAATTCAATATGTTGGAGAAGTATATGAGCAGAAAATGATAGACCAGTGAGCTTCTTCTGTGAGAATAGAATTACTACGAGATGCAGATATTGATGGAATTCTTATTCTAGTTGATTGATTAGATATTTCACCCAGAGATAAAAAATGGACAAAATGAGAATTGCGGCAATATCTCGTATTTCGAAGAAATGTAGACGGGATACTTCCGAACATAACACATCTTTCAGTTGAAGACAGACCTTATATTTTATGAATACAAAAAAGGCCTTCATTAAATTCTTATACCCCGCTGCTTGCGGCGTGGGATTCCACTCTTCCTACTCTAACTACTTTTTAGAAATTGCCGGTCGTCAAGCGTAGTGTAGCGAGAAATTTGCGTAATACCCCGTTAGCTTGCTACGGGGATAGCGAATTTCAGGCAATTTCCTTTATTTTCACCCCCGACTTGATTGGGGGTGATTTTTGTATATACTCTCAAATAATAATATTTTCTATAAA
>MNYO01000004.1 GCA_001873165.1 Candidatus Gracilibacteria bacterium CG2_30_37_12 | reverse complement strand
TATTGTCGTCACCAATCCGCCATTTTCTCTTTTTCGGGAATATATGGCTCAACTTATGGAATATAAGAAAAAGTTTTTAATATTGGGAACTATAAATTCTTTAAAGCACGCAAGGATATTTCCACTTATTCAAGAAAATAAAATTTAGTCCGGATATTGATTTAATCTAAGTTTGGTGTTTAGGTCCCCTTATGAAAATACTCTTGTAGCTAATGTAAAATTTTGTGAGCAAAAGTGATATTTTTGAAGAAACTATATTAAAACTCCTGCAATAAATTGGTTTACAAATTTGGACTATAAGAAAAGACATGAGGATTTAATCCTCTATAAAACATATAATCCAGAAGAATATCTAAAGTACGATAATTATGATGCTATTAATGTAGATAAAGTGAAAGATATTCCAATGGATTATAGTGGATATATGTGAGTTCCAATAACATTTTTGGGTAGTTATAATCCTGAACAATTTGAGATTGTCGGATTAGGACAAGGTAATCTATATAGAGAATTAACATCAACTGGTTTAGACGAAAAGTTTGTTGATAATTATTATAAAAGTGGTGGAACTTGATCAATAACAGAAAATCATCAAATTCTTGGTTACTATGATAAAAATAATAAAGCAGTTATTCCATATATGAGAATCATTATCCGTAACAAAAAACTCTAATCCCTAATTTCCCTCTTATGAAAATAGAACTTCGAGAAGTTACCATCCGAGAAGTAGTTGCTGACTATCTTAATAACCAAGAAGATGGCGTTGTCGGGTATGGTGGTAGACTTAATATCCGCCCGAAGTACCAGCGAGAATTCGTCTATGGAGACAAGCAACGAAACTCTGTCATCGAGACCGTTCGCAAGGATTTTCCACTCAATGTGATGTATTGGGTGAAGAATGCCGATGACAGCTATGAAGTTCTCGACGGACAACAACGGACGATTAGTATCTGTGAGTATGTCGCAGGCAATTTCTCACTCGATTTTCAGTATTTCCATAACCTCGAAGATACGGAACGAGAACAGATTCTCGATTATAAACTCATGGTGTACTTCTGTGAGGGAAATGACAAGGAAAAACTTGATTGGTTTAAAACTATAAATATCGCAGGAGAGAAACTCACCGACCAAGAACTCCGAAATGCCATGTATACAGGAACTTGGCTCACCGATGCAAAAAGGTACTTTAGTCGGACAGGTTGTACTGCGTATGGACTCGGAAGTGATTATCTGAATGGTTCGCCGATTCGGCAGGATTATCTCGAAACGGCTATCAGTTGGATAAATAATGAGAAAATAGAAGAATATATGTCCAAGAATCAGCATAATCCCAATGCCAATGAACTTTGGCTCTATTTTCAAAGTGTTATAAATTGGACGCGTGCCACTTTCCCAAATTATCGAAAAGAGATGAAAGGAGTAGCTTGGTGAATGCTCTATAATCAATTCAAAGAACAAAACTATGATTCAGGGAAACTCGAAACAGAGATTACTCGTCTTATGCAAGATGAAGATGTAACGAAAAAATCATGAATCTATGAATATATCCTCACAGGAAATGAAAAATCTCTCAGTATCTGTGCATTTACGGACAAGATGAAACGAGAAACTTACGAGCGACAGAAAGGAATCTGTACTCATTGTCAAAAATATTTCGAGATAGGTGAAATGGAAGCAGATCATATCACTCCTTGGTATGCAGGCGGGAAAACAACTCCCGAAAATTGCCAAATGCTTTGCAAAAATTGCAATAGAACAAAATCAGGAAAATAGACAATAATATATCCCGCAATTGCGGGATATATTATTATTTAAATTTTCTCCAACTTCAGCTCCTTCAATTTCTTTTCCACTTCTTTTAATATAAACTCGGTATAAAGTGATGCCTTATCTGCGGAGATGTGGACATTGACTCTCAGGAGGAAGAATATGAGGACTCCAGAGAGGAGTTTCACAACATCTTTTTTCTCTTTCCCGGTGAGGACATGGAGAAATCGCTCGGTCATAACAACGGAAGGATCGAAACTGACGATGGTGAAAATATCTTCTATCCATTCATTGATGCGTTTTCTAATAGCAGGATCGATGGTTTCGTCGTCGAACTCAACAGGTGTCGAAAAAGCAGGAAGTATAAAGGTTCGGTGTGAATATTTCTGTGGATGTGAGGAATTTTCTGTAAGAGTAATATGAGAAGATTTTTCTTCTATGGACTGTGGATTGATGAGTCCATTGTTCATATTTCCTATATAGTGATCTCTGATAATATCAGATGCATGCTGGTGGACGAGCGAAAATGCCCCGATGATAATATGAGAAGGAACTCCTTCATCGAAGAGAGGGAAAATATAGGGGATAAGAATATCGTATTTTTCTGACGAAATAATCTCCCGCAGACAGAGATGGAGATAATCATCGTCGCGCTGAGCTTTTTTCTCATCTTTTCGGGTTCGTTGAATTCAGGCGATGGCTTTCGAAGCCTTGGCTTTTGCTGCTTCGGATTGTTGTTCGGTACCACCTTCCGCGCCGCCCTCATCACCATCGAGATTATCAAGACCATCGAGTCACATATTGAGAAAATTATGAGTTAAATACATATATTTGTCATTCCAGAATTTTTCAATTACATACTTCTTGAAAACTCTTGAACATTTTTTGAAAAATATCTGGCACAGGATTGCCCTTCGGGGAAAATCTACCAATTATGGAAAAATAAAAGGAAAACAGAGATAATGAATAATTTTTCTATAAAAAAGGAAGATTGCCACAAATATTCATAGAGACTTTACAGTTTGTAAAAAGTTCAGTTATTGAATATTTTCGCAATGACAGATATTTCTAATTTTTCGAATAGAGAGGAAACTTCACACACAATTCTTTTACTTCCTGTTTAATCTTTTCAAGTTCACTGACACTTTCTCTATTTTTGAGAGTTCGGATCATGATATTTCCGAGGATTTCCATCTCATTTCGACCCATACCACGAGTCGTGATGGCAGGAGTTCCGATGCGGATTCCTGAGGGGTCAAGGGGTTTTCGAGGATCGAATGGAATCATATTTTTATTGGTACTAATTCCAACTTCTTCGAGTGCGTGTTCTGCCTCTTTCCCTGTCACTCCAAGACTTCCAAAAACATCGAGAAGCATGAGGTGATTGTCGGTTCCACCAGAAACAACTCGAAGTCCTTGTGAGGAGAGGTTGGCAGCAAGAGTCTGGGCATTCGCAACCACTTGTTTCGCATATACTTCGAAAGAGGGAAGAAGGGCTTCTCGGAAAGCAACTGCTTTTGCAGCGATGAGGTTCTCATGAGGTCCTCCCTGAACTCCCGGGAATACCGCACGAGCAAGAGCTGGTCCGAGAGCTGCTCTCGACATAATAATCGCCCCTCGTGGTCAACGAAGGGTTTTGTGTGTCGTAGTAGTTACGACATCACAAAATGGAACAGGATTGGTGAGAACTTTCCCAGCGACGAGACCAGCGATGTGAGAGATATCTGCCATCAAATATGCACCGACTTTGTCGGCGATGTCTCGAAATCGTTTCCAGTCGAGATCCCTTGAGTACGCAGAAAATCCAGCGATAATCATACGAGGTTTCGACTCTATCGCGATTCTTTCGACTTCATCCATGTCGATGGTTTCCGTCGTTTTGCCTACTCCATAGGAAACAATTTTATAGAGGAGTCCAGAAAAATTAAGAGGATGTCCGTGAGATAAGTGTCCCCCTTGATCGAGACTCATTCCGAGAACCGTATCTCCCGGATTCAAAAGTCCAAGGTACACAGCGAGATTTGCAGGAGAACCAGAAAGTGGCTGTACATTGATATATTCTGCACCAAAGAGTTCTCGTGCTCGTTCGATAGCGAGATTTTCCACCACATCGATATTTACTTGCCCAGCATAGTAGCGTTTTCCTGGGTATCCCTCAGAATATTTATTCATAAGAACACTTCCCACTGCTTCCATAACCGCTTTCGAAGCATAATTTTCAGAGGCGATGAGCTCCAATTCGTATTCTTGGCGAGTAGTTTCTGCTTGTATGGATGCATAAATTTCTGGATCTTGCTGTTGAAGTTGAGAAGGCATAGATTTTTATGGGTGAAAATATAATATGGCTTGAAGTATAGGAAAAGTTGGGATTTTTACAAATGAAAATCTCTTATTTCTTCAGCTCGATACTCCCTGTTCCAGAAAGCTCTTTTCCATCGATAATCACACGTATTTCTGAATGAGATTTTTCGACATCGAGAGTATTTCCGTGAAGATGAATATTTACTTGTAGTGAAGTCTTGATATTTTTCATCTCTTGTGATGAGATACTTTTTCCGAAATAATACCCAACAAAAAAACTGGAAGTAATACAGAAGAGGGTGATGAGAAGAAGAGTGAGTTTATTCATGGAAAGTATAGATTTTTAATAAAAGATAATCCCCTTACATACTTCAAAATATATCTTTTCTTACTTCCTGTGGAACTCGCCATATAACTGATGGCTCAAACAATCCTCGGTGGCGCTCGAAAAATATACTTTTGAAGTATTAACTTACTTTTGTATTTTTGTGAATAATCTGACTCTTTGTTGCGATATAGGTATTTTCCATAAGCATAGTGACCGTCATAGGTCCGACTCCGCCGGGAACGGGAGTTATGAGACAGGTGGGTTCCAGAGCTTCAAAATCGGCATCTCCGCGGATTTTTCCATCCATGAGAGTGAATCCTACGTCAATAATAGTCGCACCAGGGTGAACCATATCTTTTTTCACAAGCCCGGGGCTTCCAGCCGCGACGATGACAATATCAGCATTCTTAGTAAATTCCGCGACATTTTTTGTGTCTTTATTACATACTGTCACAGTTCCTCCGGCATTCATGAGGAGGAGAGAGAGTGGTTTCCCGACGATATTGCTTTTCCCAACCATAACGATATTCTCTCCTTGTATTTTCACACTTGATTCCTTCAAAAGTCTCATAATCCCCTTGGGTGTACAAGAGATAAGATCAGCCGTCCCGAGGAAGAGCTCCCCAATATTCTGACTCGTGAAACCGTCAACATCTTTTCGTGGATCTATTGCTTCGATAATTTTATTCGTATCTATATGTTTCGGGAGAGGAAGTTGCACAATGAGTCCGTGAATAGAGGGATTTTTATTTATCTCATAAATCAGATCTTGTAATTCTTTTTCTGTCGTATCGACACTCAATTGATGAAGCTTAAAATCAATTCCAGTGATGAGCGCGGAACGTTCTTTTTGCTTGATATAAGAGAGACTTGCAGGACTTTCTCCCACCAAGATTACGGAAAGTTTTGGCTTTACGGAAAGTTTCTCAATTTCCTCACGGAGATTTGTGAGAATAGTATTTGCAATGGAGCGACCGTCAATAATCATTGTAGTACATTCAAAGGATAAGATGTACGGATAGTACCGATTTTTCCTAAAATACCAAGTTTTGTTGTTGATTTTTTTCATTTTTCTATACAATCATTCCGATGAGATGGTGAGTTTTTTACTCGCAGACAGGTTTTTATTTCTCGTTCATATGAAGCCAGTTTCCATACTGAAATTTTCCAAGGCCATATGAACATCGAAATAAAAATCCTCTCCTCTCGCAAATTATTGTTCAATGTTATTTCTTAAATTTATCGCTTATGGCAGCAAATGTTTTTATTACGAGTGACGCAAATTTTGAAGACAATATATCCACTGGTGTGGTCCTTGTAGATTTCTGGGCAGAATGGTGTGGTCCTTGTCAGGTTATGATTCCACGACTCGGAGAACTCGCAGAAAAAATGGGGACAACAGCAAAGATTATGAAAATGAATGTTGATGAAAATCCACAAACTCCTCAGAAGTTTCGAATTATGAGTATCCCTACTATGATAGTATTTAAAGATGGAAAATCTGTAGAACAATTGGTTGGTGTGAAAAGTGTAGCAGATTTGGAAGTTACTCTTCAGAAATATTTATAAAACTCATAGGAAAATACAAACTAAAAGTTTTCCTATCCTAGAAGCCCATACAATGCTCTTTCCACTTACATCACACACAACGTACACCGCCTCGGGAAATTCTTTTTCCCGAGCTTTTTTACTGAGTGAGAACTTTAATAGTGGCAAAAATCTTCTCGTATTTGATACGAAAAAAGAAGCAGAAACTTTTGCAAAAATCCTCTCTTTTATAACTAAAGAATCTATCGTTCCTATCTTTGATATTTCCCATATGGTGGATTTTTTTCATCGAGAGAATGGTTGGTTTATAACAACGAAAGAGTTTTTCGAAGTGGCAATCAATTGGAAATATCATATGGAGAAAAATACATTTCCGATTGAGAGAAATATGGATATCTCTCCGGAAAAATGCATTACGATTCTGATAGATGCTGGATATATGCATTCTGTATATCTCTCAAAACCAGGGACTTATAAGAAGGACGGGGATACTATTTCGATTCGTCTTCCTTTCGAGGAAAAAGTTATCACTCTGAGTTTTTTTGATACCATCATCGATGAGGTTCTCGTCTTTGATACTCATGGACAGTTTCTTTATAAGAAAGATACAGTATATCTTCCTTTTATCTGAGACAATCAATCACTAGAAAATGTCGATTTGAGAAAAATTTCTCTCAATACGGAGCTGTATTTCTATCTTAAAAATACGCAGATTGTTTTCATAAATCTCGATTTCTGGGAGTCTCTTCAGGAAGTGGCGAAAATATGTCAAAAGTCCATAATATTCGCTGGAAGTACGGTGGACGAGTTCGTTGATATTGGTATAAAGGATCTGAAAATTACATCTCTTCAGGAATTAGAAATACTTGTCAAAAACTTTGGCAAAAGTGTCCATTTTTATACGAAACATACGAAAGCACTCAGGAATTTTCTCGAGTACAATAATCTCATAACTGGATGAGCAGACGAGGTAAATATTGGTGGATTGGACAGTTTCGTCATAGGCGACACATATTTTATAACAGATAATATACTTGGAGATATTTTCATCCGTAATCGGACGAAAAAAAGTATCGTAAAAAACCTTGATCTCCTCTTGGAAATTCGCCCCAATGATTATGTGGTTCATCGTGATCATGGAGTTGGGGTCTTTCGTGAGATTGTCGAGAAGGACGTCGGAGGAAACAAACGAGAATATATGCTCATCGAATATCGAGCAGACGATAAACTCTTTGTTCCACTCATCGAGATTCATCGAGTGAGTAAATATATCGGAAATGACGAACCGATTCTCACTAGACTTTCAGGAAATGAATGGAAAAAGACACTCGAAAAAACGAATCAAGATGTCGAGAAAATCGCTCGAGAACTTCTGGAAACGTATGCGAAACGACGTATCTCCGAAGGGTTTTCATTCACCTCATTTCCTGAACAAGAAAAGATTTTTCGCACAGATTTTCCATATACACATACCATCGATCAACAAACGGCTATTACTGAGATTCTCGCCGATATGGAATCGAGTAATCCCATGGATCGACTTCTTTCAGGGGATGTTGGTTTTGGGAAAACAGAAGTGGCGATGAATGCTATTTATCGTGCATTTTTGAATGGAAAACAATCTATTCTCATCTCTCCACTCGTCGTTCTCGCTTATGAACATATGGAATCACTTCAAAAACGTTTGGCTCATTTTAATGTTCGTCTTGCGGTTCTGACACGATTTAGTACACAAAAAGAGGCGACGCAGATTCTTGTATGACTCAAGAATGGGACGATTGATTGTGTGGTTGCAACACATAGGATTCTTTCTGAATGAATTGTTTTTAAAAACCTCTGACTCCTTATTATTGATGAGGAACATAAGTTTGGAGTATTGGATAAGGAAAAGATCAATGCCCTCAAATCCAATATAGACATACTTTCCCTCTCGGCGACTCCAATCCCACGAAGTTTGAATCTCGCACTTTCTGGAGTGAAAAAAATATCGGTTCTCGCAACACCACCTCCTCTCAAAAAAGCGGTGACGACAGTTGTTCTGACATGGAATGAAACGGTCATCAAAGAGGCGGTGGAAAAAGAACTCGCTCGTGGAGGGCAGGTGATATTTCTCCACAATAGAGTCGCTTCGATAGAGTTGGTTCGTAAACAACTCATGGGTATTCTTGGCAAATATGTCAGGATAGCCATTGCCCACGGACGGCTTGACGGTATGCAACTCGAGGATATTATTATCGACTTCAAGAATGGAAAGTACGACATTCTTTTGTCTACTACTGTCATAGAAAATGGTGTGAATTTCCTTAATGCAAATACGATTTTTATCGATGATGCTCCAAGGTTTGGACTTGCACAACTTCACCAACTTCGTGGACGCGTGGGGCGCAAAGATCGAGATGCCACCTGTTACCTTCTTTATCATACAGAAAATCTCGATGCGGATGGAAAGAAGCGACTGCTTACTATCGTCAATAATGCTGATCTCTGAGCAGGTTTTGAAATAGCACTGCGAGATCTAGAGATTCGTGGGGCGGGTGATGTACTCGGGATTAAACAGTCTGGAAAAACTCACGATACAGGACTTTCTCTTTATTTCACTCTGCTTGAGGAAAAGATTGAGGAACTCAGAAGTGGAAAGGTGCTCAAGAAAAATGATTGTAAGATAGAACTCGATATCTCTTATTTCATTGATAATGATTTCTTTGATTCAGAACTTGACAAGATTCGTTTTTTCCGAAATATTGAATCGATTGAAACTTTGGAGGATCTCGAATATACACACAAAACTTTTGAAGAAGCCAATGAAAAACTCCCAGAATCTTTTGAAAATCTCTTTCTTCTTCTTCAGGCCCGAGTTATTTTCGGGAAATTTGGAGTGAATTCTCTCAAGAAAATCGGTTCGAGTTATGTTTTTGAGTTCGATTCTACCATAGAAGTATCAATGGTTCGGAAATTTCTCGAACTCGATACGACAGGTGATTTTGTGCTCATAAATATTCACAAGATCAAAGTAGATACCAAGATATTTCGCGGAGATAGGGATTTTCTCAAAAAGATTTTAGAGAGGGATAAATAAAGGATGTTCATATAAATTTTTTCAAAGAGAAACTTGCAATATCTATTTGTTGTATATAATATATTTTGGCATAATGGCAAAAAGTGTGTGGCTGTTTTGACTACTTCACCCCGCTTCCAGAGGGCAGATAAGGGGGTAAATTAGTCAAAAACAAGCCAAATTTAGCGAGAAATATAAAAGTTGATACTTGGGTGCCTTAGATAAGAGAACAACTTGTATTTTTAACCACACATAATTTTCTATTTAACCCGAATATCGAATGTTTCCTCTTCGTCGATATTCTCTTCCTCTATATTTGGCTTGTCAAAGAA
>MNYO01000126.1 GCA_001873165.1 Candidatus Gracilibacteria bacterium CG2_30_37_12 | reverse complement strand
TTCTTCATCTTTTCGGCATAATGGCAAAAAGTGTGTGGCTGTTTTGACTACTTCACCCCGCTTCCAGAGGGCAGATAAGGGGGTAAATTAGTCAAAAACAAGCCAAATTTAGCGAGAAATATAAAAGTTGATACTTGGGTGCCTTAGATAAGAGAACAACTTGTATTTTTAACCACACATAATTTTCTATTTAACCCGAATATCGAATGTTTCCTCTTCGTCGATATTCTCTTCCTCTATATTTGGCTTGTCAAAGAATGGACGGAGGTCAATCGTTCGTTTTGTATCAGGCTTGAAATCTGGGTCAGTTCGGATTGGTATATTCATAGTTCTTTCGGTAAGACAGATATTGCCCATGAGGCGTCTATGAACGGTTGAGAGAGACTATGTGAGTTTGATGTATATAAGAATGACGAAATACAGGAACAGAATAAGGATTGAAGATTTATTAAAGGCTATTACGAAATCTTCCAGTTTTCGGAGCATATCAACTATCGTTCGGAGCCAGCGTTGAAGTATGAAACAAACAAGAACCAACCCGACTGGAAGAAGTATGAGTTTTATGAGAGGAACATATTCTTGAAATTGTGTCATTTTCTGTTGGTTTGTTTTGTCAGATTGTAAAGATTTTGTATATTCATAGTATACAACACTTTTTAAAATAATCAAGGCTGGAACAATGAAAAAGTGGGAAGTTGTAAAAATCCCGAATATATGGAAGTGAAAGAGTGTATATAGTAATCACTAATACTCCTGCCGTCGCATTAGTTCAGTTTATAGGAAAGAAAATAAGGTTTTAAAATCTGTTTCTTTCGCTGGTGGATGGTAGGAGTATTTCATCGGATCGAAGGACGATGAACGCTTGTCAGAGATCCAACAAATAAGGCGAGGGTTTAAGGTTGGCTACTATTTATAGAAGGAACCGGAGGTTCAAGTAGGTATTGGTTTCATAAATAATATTTGCTACCGTTTAATTATAGAGAGAGAATATATCGAAGGTATTATAAAGACCCTACCGGTTCGTATATGATAAGGTCTTTATGAGCAAGGGATACTTGCTGTTTTACTTAATTTGGAAGAACCTTCTATCGGAGAAAATGAGGAAGATTTGAAAGGCATATAATCCCTTCATTTCAGGGGTTTTAGCATCCATTCTCTGCTTATCCAATTTCTCAAATCCAGACTGGAAGACATAGTCTCGATAGATATCAGAGACCTCCTTCTCCGTGAAGCCATTATCTTTCGAGAGTATCTTCCCGTTTGTCTTCGCGAGGAGTTCCTTGGTGAGATATTCGTCAAATTTCAATTCAATCGTTGGATGGTTCTCTATAATCCAATCATACGTTCAAGTTCCGTATCTGTGGCGTATATATGAGAACTCCTCCGTATTGTTTTCCAGAGTAGCAATGTGAGAGCAGAGAACTTCGGTATACGCTATGAGGAGAAAACACTGTCTACGATCCTTACAATAATGGAGGGCATTATTTTGCTTCCGAAGTTCATCCATAAATATAGTAGAAGACATAGGCAATTCAGAGAATGACGATGATGGAGAAAGTGGAGGGAGAGTATTTTGTAATTTCGGAGCAACGGATAGGGTTAAGAGGAAAGAGACACAGAATGCTGAAAATCCGACGGATAATATAACTTTGTTAATGGTTCGCATAGAAAGTATATAAGGAAGTAATACGGGATATATACGCCTTTCCGAACCGACATAAACAAGGCAGGAGAACTCCGTATGTAGTGGTATTCTAATTACTAAAATACCTCTCTAATGATACCCCAACAAGCCTTTGAGATCCGAGAAGTAAAGCCAGCAAGGAAAATCCAACTCCAAGGCGACACTATAAATCTTGAAAATATCCTTATCAAGACCGTATCGACAGGATTATTTAGTAAACCCTCGATCACACTAAAACTTCGCACAGGGGAAATTTTGACATATGAAGTTAGCAAGTCCGAGATGGAGGCTTTATTTAAGAGATAAACATACTACTTTACTATAAAGAAAACAGCTATATTCCGAACGAATACCAAGAGGAACGTTCGGATATTTTAATTCTGAAAATAATAGGATTTACAAAATAATTTTTATTTCACAAAGAAGTTATTATACTGACGATAATTTGAAGTATTTTATATACCTGAAATTATGTCAAAACCACTCGATATACAACAGAAGAAATTGTTCGAACTCCTGAAAGCGAACAGACGCATCACCGAGACACTCACTCTCAAAGAGATCGGGGAACAAATCGGTATCGACTACGCACAGGGGGTTATTAACAAGCTCCGACAGTTGGAGAATAGAGGATACATTCGCAAAGATGAGAAAGGCATCTATCAAGTCCTCAAAGATCCGATTGAGGACATTTTCTATTTCCCTCTCATCGGGTTCGCCCACTGTTGAAACCTTGTAGAGACTTCGCTCGACGATATAAGCGAACAGGAACGTATTCCGTTTCCCACAAAGACCCTTCCAATCGGTTCCAAAGAAGACCTTGGAAAGTTTTTCTTTACACGGGCGAAAGGAAACTCTATGGAACCCGCTATATATGAGGATGATCTTGTTCTCATAAAATACCAGAAAGAAGCCACCGAGAGCGATAAGACCCTCCTCGTCCATAATGGAACGCCAAAAATCAAATACCTCAAAGCCACAGACGGACAATATACTCTCTTTTCTCTTAATAAGCATACTGATACATTGGAACTTTCCCCCAAAGATGAGGTCGATATCATCGGGGTCGTCAAGTTGGTCGTATCTGCCCGTTAATTCATAATAATCTAACCACTCCACTCTATGTCCGAAGTAAAACTCGAAGTTCAGATCAACGGAAACAAAATCTATTCCCCGCTCCGTGGGCAGTGGCTTGTGATGACACCAGAAGAACGCGTGCGTCAATCGTATGTCTGCCATCTCAAAAACCACTATGGATATGAACTCTCGCAGATGGATGAGGAAGTGAAGGTTGCCAATTCGCAACGAGGACAGGGAAACGCCCGGGCGGATATCGTGATATGGTGAAGCGAAGCAGAAAAGAAAGCCAAGAAACACGCTTTCTTGGTTGTGGAATGCAAAGCACAGAGCGTGAAAATCCAACGCGGAGATTATTTCCAAGGAGCGAACTATGCAAGTTGGGCTCGTGCCAAGTTCTTTATCACGACAAATGAGAAGGAGACAAAGTTTTTCAAAACGGGAGAAATTGTGCCAGAAGGTTTTCTGGATGAAATCATAGATATCCCACACGCCAAGGATATTGGGGATGAAAAGAAGATCGCGGATATCCTTGCGAAAACCAAGGTATTTACACGCGATGAGTTCCAAAATCTTCTCTTCTCGTGTCATAATGTCATCCGAAACAATGACAAACTTTCTCCCGAGATGGCGTTCGATGAAATCAGCAAGATCCTCTTTATGAAGATCCGTTTCGAGCGTAAAGAAGGGAAAGGGTCAATATTTTCCAGAGAGGTATTTGAAGGTCTCCGTAATGCCTATCAGAAGTTCGCATCGGCGGGATCTCTTCCATTCTACCAACACCTCTTTGAACAGACGAAAGAGGATTTCATCCACGATGAGATATTCGAACCGAATGACGCAATCAAAATCCGCGAGCAAAGCTTCCTTTCTATCGTGGGACTGCTGGAAAAATACAATCTCTCTGATACCTCCGACGACGTGAAAGGGATAGCCTTCGAACAATTCCTCGGGCGCACGTTCCGTGGAGATCTCGGGCAGTTTTTTCACTCCGCGTGTTATTGTTCGCTTTATGACGGAGGTTCTCGATCCAAAGGAAAATGAACTTATCTGCGATCCTTGCTGCGGGACGGGAGGTTTCCTCATCAACGCGTTCGAATATGTCAGATCACAGATAGAATTGGATATTCAGAAAGAGAAAGATACTATTAAGGCGGAACTTATCAGTCCCGATTTCGAGACACTTCCCGAAGACAAACAAAGTGCTACGATGGAGAAACTCGACCTCGCATTCGAAGCCCTCAACAAGGAATTGGAGCCGAGCCATACGGGCAGTCGCGTTTGGAACCTCTCCCAGAATTGCGTATTCGGAACCGATGCGGAGCCTCGAAGTGCCAGAACTGCCAAGATGAATATGATCTTCCACGGAGACGGACATAGTGGAGTTCATCATCACGACGGACTTTTGAACGTGAACGGTATTTTCGAGGAGCGTTTCGATGTTATCCTCACCAATCCTCCTTTCGGTGCTCGTGTTTCCAAAGATTATGAGATCACCGATGCCGACCGATACCACGACGAGAAGAAAATCGCCCACTATCTCTCCCGATATGGAGACCGTTATAATGATGCTCTCAAACAGATTACCGCCAACATTGGAAAGCCTTTGCTTTCTCTCTATGAACTTGGAGCATATTCCACTCTTACCGAGATCCTCTTTATGGAGCGAAATCTCCGTCTTTTGCGAGCAGGAGGACGAATGGGGGTGGTATTGCCCGAAGGAGTTCTCAACAATAGCCAACTTCAAACTGTCCGTGAATGGTTTGAGGGACGTGCAAAGATTGTTCTCATTGTCTCTATCCCACAGGATGTTTTTATGGCAGCAGGTGCGACTGTAAAACCATCTCTTCTCTTCCTTAAAAAGTTCACAAAAGAAGAAAAGGAGGCATATGAGACTATCAAGAACCAAGCCACCGAGACCGTCGAGGAAAAATATGCGATCGAGAAGAAACGCCTTGCGGATATCATCGCTTCCAGAGGAAAGGATGGAGGAAATAAAGAAGAGAAGTCGCAGGCAAAGAAAGATCTCAAAGCACTCGAAGAAACTATCACCAAAGAGATCCGCACTAACCTAAAAGAGCAATTTGATTATGAAATACCTGTCGCACAAGTGGATCAGGCTGGTATTACAAAGACGGGTGCTGTGTGTGAAAACGAACTTGAAGGGGTTATACACGAGTTTCGGGAGTATTTCCGAACCAATCCTCTCTGGCAATCCGTATCGCCCTCCTATGGCTACGAAATAGATGGAAAACGGAAGGTTTAACCATATCGAGGACACGAGCGATATGGTTTCTCTTACTTCTGATACGAAAAGGTAAGGAATAGGAATTATACGGATTTAGTTTTTAATAGAAAGTTCACTATGGAAAATAAGACACTCATACAACTCTACAAAACAAGCGACGGGGCTATAAAGGTCCTTGTGCAGGATGAGAATGTCTGGATGACACAAGACGAGATAGCAGAGCTCTTTTGAAGGGGTATTTCGACTATTTCGGAGCATATAAAAAGCATCTATGAAGAGTGAGAGCGAGATATTGCCTCTACAATGCGGAAATCAAGTAATTTCGGTAATTCCGAAATTGGCTTTGTTAAGCCAAAAACCTACTATAACCTCGACCTCATATTCGCGGTCGGATATCGAGTGCGAAGTAGTGAACAGGCAATCGCCTTCCGGAACTGGGCAACGGGGATACTCAAAGAGTTCGCAATGAGGGGGTTCGTGATGGATGACAAACGGCTGGAAGAGTGAAACACTATCAACGGGAAGGTGGATTTTGAAACGCTCCTTGAACGGGTTCGAACGATACGATTTTCCGAGAAACAGATTTATGAGAAGATCAAGGATGTTTTTCGTGATACTTCCACTAATTACAACGCCAAGAGCCAAGAAACGCAGGATTTCTTCGCAAAGATACAGAACAAGTTCGTCTATGCGATAACTGGACACACAACCGCAGAGCTCATTTACAAACGGGCAAGCGCCGACAAACCAGCTCTCGGGATGAAGGGTGCCAAAAAAGACCATATCACCAAATGAGAAGCAACGATCGGAAAGAATTATCTCCTCGAAAAAGAACTCAAACAACTCTACCTCCTTTGCGAGCAGTTTTTCTCATTCGCAGAACTCCAACTCTCACTGGAACGATCACTCACTATGAAGGACTGGATCAACCAGCTCGATGATATCCTCCGTATGAATAAACTCGATATATTGGAGGGAGCCGGTAAGGTAAGCAAGGTAAAGATGGAGGAAAAGATAGCCGAAGAGATGCGAAAGTATCAAGAAAAGTGGGGCAGTCTCGATGTTTACATAGAGGCGATACAGGAGATAAAGAAGTTAAAAGAAACGGATACAACGGAAAGCAAACTCTCACCCGATAACACATAAACTCCCACTATGAGCCAAACAATCGCACCAATCCCACAAGTGCCCGCAAATATCCTCTCGACCGAGTTCCTCCGACTCGTGCGGTTTCGCGATTTTGAAAGATGGGATGTAAAGCGGTTTTTTCAAAAGAACGAACTTCATTCAACTTTTCCTACCGTTGAACTTTCAGAAATCCTATACAATGACAGAGAAGAGATTGAGAAAACAGAAGTTTTAGAAAAGGGAATGCTAATAATCAAAAAGATAAACTTCGGATGAGAACTCTTCCTCCGTGATTTCGATGATGTCAAAACTTATAAAGGGAAATTGTTCCGTATTCGTCCAAATCAAATAATCTTCTCAAAGATAAATGCTCGGCACGGTTGTATTCATTTTCACAGAAAGGACTTTGAGTTTGCTGTAAGTTCAGAGTATCCAAGTCTTTCAATCCGAACGGATAGAGTGTTGGGCGATTATCTTCAACTTGTTCTTCGAAGTGAATATGTAAAAATGATACTCAAAGGCGATGCCAAAGGGCATTCAAAAGCACGTGTCACCTCCGAAAACCTTCTTGCTATTCAAATCCCGCTTCCCGATCTTGAAACCCAAGCACGGATCGTGAAATCCTATCACGACCAAATAAATGAGGCGAACTCTTTGAGTATTTCGGCGGAAGGGAAAGCAAAAGAGATTGAGGCGTATTTGATGGATACTTTGGGTATTACAATACGAGAAACAGTGAAGAAAAAGGGGTTTTGGCTGACAAGATTTCGAGAAATGGAAAGTCGGTGGGATGTTATAGATATAGGAAATGATATTTTTTCTATTCTTTGAAAAGCAAAATATAAGACCGAGAGGCTTGAAAATATTTATAGGTTCATATCGAGATCGTGGAAGAAGGACAAGCACATAAATCCGACTTTCCAATATGTGGAGATCGGATCGGTCGATGAGGTTGAAGGTATAACAGAGGCTACAAAAACTAAAACAAATGAGGCTCCAAGTAGAGCAACTCAACTTATTAACAAATGAGATTTAATTCTTGGAACCACTCGTCCGTATCTTAAAAAGTTTGCGATCGTAAGCGAGCAATTTGAAGGATGTGTTTGTTCTTCCGGTTTTCAGGTGATTGAAAGTTCAGATTTATATTCGCTCGATTTCCTTTTGGAATATCTGAAAACAAGTGCAGGAGTAAAGCAATTTGAGTTTTTTATGACAGGGGCACTATACCCAGCAATTACCGCACAAGATCTTAAAAAGGTTGAAATCCCTCTACCTCCCCTCACTACTCAAAAAGAAATTGTCGATCATATAAAAACAGCAAGAAAGGTGGCAGACCAAGCAAAAAAACGAGCAGAGGAATTGAGAGAAAATGCAAAAAGAGAGTTTGAAGCAGAATTATTTGGTATTTCTTAAACTTTTTATTTTATGGAGAACATTAATAATGAGAATGTTTTAAAAATAAAGGTAGACTGCATTCGTATTCAAGAGAAGGATTTGGAAGATCAAGTCAAAAATATAGAACACGAGAATACAAAATCTGCCATAATTGTCGGATTTATCGGTGCTATGTCGGCGATTATTCCCGATGGGAAGAGTTTGTCTCTCTATCCGAAAACTATTATAGTAGTATCTTTTTTATTAACGGTATGACTTGCTCTTTATAATATATTTTCAAAATCTGTATCTTCTCATAGAAATATAGATGGGTGTTTTGTAGACCGAACCAATCAATATGAGGCATACCTGAATAGTTGTCATCTTACATTGAGAAAGAACTACCAAAGTGTATCTGACCTCTTGAAAAGAAAGATATGTCTGACCTGACTTGCCTATATTTCTGCAACAGTTGGAGTTGCTACTATTTTAGTAATTAAACTTTTCTAAAAATGAGTAAGCCTTTTAGTAATTGAGGAATATCTACCAATGATTTCGGTGAACAAATAATTCAAACAATTTGAGGTTTCGATCCAAATCTACAAATCATTTCCACACAAATCCCAGAGGTTGTATCGGTAGAAAGTTCTTATAATGAAAGTTCAACATAAAGTATTTTGTATTTTCTAATCACTTCTGAAAATGAGCACTCCATTTGATAATAGAAAGATTATCGTCAAAGAATTCGGCAGACAAATTATTCAAGAACTCCTTGATGATAATTCAAATATGGAAACCATATCCACAGTGGCTCCATCGGTTATTTCCGTAGAAACTCGAAAGAGTGTAAATGACAAGTCGGATCGAGAAAAGATTATGGATCAGTTGGCTATTGCTCTAAATCCGAAAACTCCTGCCAATAAGTAAGTTTATCTATTCACTTTTTTTGTATGCCTACCGAAGCAACTATCAACGGAATGAAAAGGCCAGAACTTCTGGATCTTATGAAATCTACGATTGCCGATATCAACAAAATCAACGCTTCTATTACGATCGCAGAAGATTACAAAACAAGAATAAAAACGAGCGAGCAAGAGATTAATGGTGAGGAAGGTATCCTTGCAGAGATACGCTCTGCGAGCGAAGAGGTAGTAGAAAAACTTGGAAAGATACAAGAAGCCTATGTAGAAATAGTAGGAGATGAGGAAGATACAGAGACTTTATCTATTAAAGATGAACTTAATGCACTTGTTGTAGGATTTAATGAAAACAAGAAGCAAATCGAACAGTTCAGACAGAAAATATTTGGTTTCAAAACAAAAAATGAAGCAGGTGAGACCATAGAAACGAAAGGTCTTTCAAAGCAAATAGAGGAGTTCTTCGCCAATGGAAAAAAAGAATATGAGAGGCTAATGGATGATATTAATAATCGACTTTCTCCGGGTGCAACTTCCGTAGAGTTAGCAAAAACCTTTGAGGAAAAAGTAGCAGAATATAAGAAATCTTCGATTTTATGGGCAAGATGTTTTATTATCATTGTTCTTCTGGCTTCCGTATACTATGGCTTTCTTGTATTTTTTAATACGCCAGCAAAAACTGCCGAGGAAGTTTGGGTTCAGTTTCTTTTTCGAGCCCCATTCCTTGCTCTCGTATTATGGCTCGCTATGTTTATTTCAAATCGTCGGGCAGAGAGTAAGAAACTCGAAGAAGCCTACAAGCATAAGGAGGTAATGGCTCGAACATATACTGGATATCGAAAGGCTATTGAGGATCTGGAAGATGATGATGCTGATAAACAACTATTAAAAACCCATATGGGAAATCTTTTGAAGGCAATAAATGAGAATTCTGGGGAGTTTTTAAGTTCAAAATGAGAACAATACCCCGTCCTTGCTTTCTTGACAGCCCTTTTATTGAGAAAAACCGAGAAGTC
>MNYO01000069.1 GCA_001873165.1 Candidatus Gracilibacteria bacterium CG2_30_37_12 | reverse complement strand
GAGTGTAAGTTCCTTCACAATTTCGGCATAATGGCAAAAAGTGTGTGGCTGTTTTGACTACTTCACCCCGCTTCCAGAGGGCAGATAAGGGGGTAAATTAGTCAAAAACAAGCCAAATTTAGCGAGAAATATAAAAGTTGATACTTGGGTGCCTTAGATAAGAGAACAACTTGTATTTTTAACCACACATAATTTTCTATTTAACCGTATTTTTTTATGTTTTTTTTTAAAAACTTACTAATCTCATTAATGAGCACTTTTATTTCCACCTATGGGTTCAAAACCCCGTTTGCTTTCAAGCCGATTGTAACTATAGTGTCAAGTATATACATAGTTAAGCATAAATCAATATGACTTACCGAAAGGCTTCACACGCAGTGTATGACTGCAGATATCACATCGTTTGGATAACAAAATACCGAAGAAGATGTCTCGCAAAACCAGTTCAAGAATCAGTCAAGAAAATCATCGAATGAGTCTGTAAAGAGCTCTATATTACACCAATCGCAATAGGAATGGAAGAAGACCATGTACATCTCTATCTCAGTATTCCACTGGTTCATCCAATCCCATATGTTGTTAATCTCCTCAAATGAAGAAGTTCTCATACTATCTTCAGAGTAGAAAAATTCAAATCTCACCTAAAACAATTCTACTGGTGAGAAAAGAAATCCCTCTGGGCAGTATGATACTTCTGTGCCACTGTATGAATAGTAGACGGAGAAACCATCAAAGCATATGTTGAACACCAATGAAAAGAAGATGTCGAAGGCACTGAAATCAAACTCTAACAGAATTGAAAGCCACGTGGCTTTAGCCCGTGGTCCCGAAGCTACTTAACTTTTTACTGAGAGTATCTTTTAACCGAGAATACGCTCATTTTGCGTCACTTAAATAACCCTGAGCATTTTCTTTATAGATAGCTTTTCCTGTCTGTTCATATCTTTTCTGATACAGAAAAGATTGATTCATATCATATATAAAACTCTCCAAATGAGTAATTATATCATATCGACGATAGTAGGGGATAGTACCATCCTGAAATCGAGCAATCGCCTCATTTTTAATACTCGTAAGAAAGTAGGAAGTATTGTTATATCGGATATTTTCCTGATAATTATTAAAAGATACATAATTCAAAGTTATTTCCTGAATCAGAGTAATTTCTGGATCATTCATCATAATCTGTTGATCGAAGAAATCAGCAGAGATGGAAGTATAGGAAAATCCTAAGAATGTAAGTATAAAAAATGAGAGAAATGATTTCATAAATGAGAAAATAAATGATAGATATTTTTAGCATAAAGAAAAGTATAGAAAAGTCAAAGAAATATTTGACTTTTAAATTCACATGTGGTCTACTATCTTTCATTAAAGTAATATATTACTTCCGATAATTCATACTATGTTTGATTTCTTAAAACCTACCCAACGATCATCTTCTATAGATATTCACATGGCTCCAAAACCTGGAAAATTAAGAGCGCATACATCTACAGAGCGTGTTATGGAGACCTCATTAGAACGAACCCCTTTAAATGTCCGAGATATTAAGCGTAGAGTTATACGTGAATTAAATAGAGGCACTCGTGGAAGTTTCTGCTCAACAGATTTTATGGATACCGATTCAGACGGACGTTATTTTTTTCAAGAGATAAAAGAAGATAATGTAAATACTGGAAGAATTCATGTAGTTTCCAATGAAGAGAGGATGAGAAGAAGAATGGAACAGAAATGTTCTGGAAATACGGAAGTGGCATTTAAAGTATCTTCGATTTTGAATCGTCTTGGAATGTATCCTGCGCCAAGTAATGATGAGCAGGATTTGGCTATATTAAAGAAAAATATATTAAAGAAAAAGGTACGTTATCATAAAGAAGAGATTGCCAATATCGCTCTTAGTTCTGGAAGAAATAGTTTTCAATTTAATCAGGTTGTAGAGAAAGTAAATGATTTAAAGGTGGGGGATAGAATATTTTTGGAATTAGGATGAGAAGCAAGAGCTTATTCTGTAACTGTTAGCAATGCAAGCCAAGAAGAAGAGATTATATCTAGAAATGGGAAGCCATTTGTTTGCAATTTCGCACGATGCGTTTTAACATACCAATCTTGTTCTAATGGAGAAGACATACCGAGACAAATTACTAATGTTCGCATACGTTTACCGATTGTAAAATGAAGAGCTTGTATTGTAGTTGCAAATAGGGATATATTACAGGATTTGAATCGTCCCGTAGAAAAAATATATCTTGATCGTGCAGAAAATCATTCAAAACAATAAAATTTAACTTAATCCAATTAAATACTTGATCAAACATTAAATAACATTCTTATTACATCCTTAAAGAATTCAAAAAGCTCATATATATGAGCTTTTTGAATATTGAAAATCAGGATGAGAAACAGTGAGAAAATCTCGAAAAATCTTTTGGTGTTTCCTTTCATTTTGGATATAATCATTTCTTCTACTCAAGAGTAGTAGAAAATATTTCTTAATATTTCCTTTTATGAAATTAGAAAAAAAGATTCAGTTAAAGAATGTGGAACATGATCGAGGAGTAATAGAACGCCTTGTTGAGGAAAACCTCACTGGAAAGCTCGATGCATACATAAATAAGCTTGATGGAGAAGATACAGAAGGGGAAATTTGATTAGTTGTTGAGAAGAATAAAACAAATCGTTTTAATGGAATCCTCAATGTTTCTATTGATGGAAAAACTTTTCACTATGCTCGTGAAGATTACAAGAGTCTTGTTGATCTTGTAAATCATCTCTTTGACCATCTCAAAGAAGATCTTGGTAAGATATAATTTACAAGAAATAGAGTAATATTCGTCATCCCGAATGTAGTTCGGGATCTTCCACTTTTTTAAAAAAAGGAAGATTCTGAAACGAGTTCAGAATGACGATTTTTTTAGATAATTTATAATCACAATCCCCTCCTATGACCATCCTTCTCGGTATTCTCCTAGCACTTCTTGTATTTTCTGTTATTGTTTTCTTTCATGAACTTGGCCATTTTAGTATGGCGAAAAGGTTTGGCGTAAAGGTAGAAGAATTTGGAATTGGTATTCCTCCCCGCGCGAAGCGGGTATGGAAAGATAAGAGTGGAACTATTTATACTTTCAATTGGTTGCCCATTGGAGGTTTTGTAAAGATGAAAGGAGAAGAAATAAATGAAACAGGGTCACACGACAAAGATTCTCTTGCAAGTAAAAACTTCTGGCAACAATCAGGAGTAATTCTCGCGGGAGTTGTTATGAATTTCTTTTTCGCTTTCATTATATTCTCGGTTCTTTTTATGGTTTGAGTACAACCACTCGGAATCAATACGAAATTTCCAACACATACAGAAACAAAACTCATTCCTTCTTTTGACGAAGCCGTTCGTATAGGACTTGTGAAAACAGATGGCATTATCCTGACTCCTATGTCTGGAAGTATCGCTCAAAAGTCAGGGATTCTCGACTGAGATATTGTCCTCTCGGTCAATGGAACTCCTATTCTGAAACCAGAAGATATGATAGTAAGGATACAAGAATCTCGTACTACTATGGATTTTGTCGTACGATGAACGGGTGGAACGAGAACTATTTCAGTAACTCCTGTCGATGGGAAAATAGGAAGTTATGTCGGATATAACGTTACAGAAATTCGCAAGGATTTTCAGTATAAATATAGCTTCTTTGAGGCGATAAAAGAAGGAGGAATCGAAACTTATAAGGAATCAGCTATGACTTTGGAGCTTCTTGGAAGTCTCGTACGAAAAATATTTGCACCACACATTCCATCAGAGCGAACAGAGGCGGTAAATAGTCTTGGCGGACCAATAGCTATTGGAAGTCTCTTTGTAAATCTCCTCGATGCAAAAGTAGCATTTTCAGTTATCGCACTTATATCTGCTATTATCAGCATCAATCTTGGAGTATTTAATCTCCTGCCATTTCCAGCACTCGATGGCGGACGTTTTGTATTCCTTATTATCCATCGAATTGTGGGAATATTTTCTACTAAAAAGGCACTTCATAATAAAATCGAACACTTTATTCATATTGCTGGATTTGCTTTTCTGATTCTTGTAAGTATATTTGTCGCCTATAAAGATATAGCCAAACTTATTTTTAAATAAAAAACATGTCCTTTGAATTTACTCTAGAAGCTACAGACTGACTTGCACGAGCGGGAACTCTTTCTACTCCACATGGAGATATTCAAACTCCTATATTTATGCCCGTTGGAACACATGCAAGTGTGAAAGGAGTTCATAAAGATCATATTCTCGAGATTGGTACTCAGATTATGCTTTCCAATACATATCATCTCTACCTCCGTCCCGGTGATGAAACTATCGCTCATTTTGGTGGACTCCATGAGTTTATGAATATCAATCTCCCTATCTTGACCGATAGTGGAGGTTTTCAGGTTTTCTCTCTTGGACAGATGAAAAATTCTCCTGGATCCAAAGAATCAGGAGAAACGAAAAGTTTGGTGAAAATAACAGAAGACGGAGTAGAATTTCGTTCGCACTTAGATGGTTCAAAACATATGTTCACACCAGAACGAGCGATGCAAATCCAAGCGAATCTTGGAGCTGATATTATTATGGCATTTGATGAATGTGCCCCAGGAACTTCCACACATTCCTATGCACGAGCTGCAATGGGACGAACCCACCGTTGGGCTTCACGTTGTGTTATAGAACATACAGAACAACAAAAAATACGAGCAGATAAATGACTTCATCCACAGGCACTTTTTCCCATCGCTCAGGGGGTTATATATGATGATCTTCGAGTAGACAGTGTGAAATATATTTCTGATCTTGATATGCCCGGAGTGGCAATCGGAGGTATTTCTGTTGGGGAGTCTAAACCTGATATGATTCGAATCCTCGATGCTATAGCTCCACATTTACCACCATCAAAACCTCATTATTTGATGGGACTTGGGACACCAGAGGATTTAATAGAGGGGATTTACCGTTGAATTGATATGTTTGACTGTGTCCTTCCAACTCGTCTCGGGCGTCACGGAGTTGCCTATACGTCACGGGGAAATATCAAAGTCACCAATGAAAAGTATAAATTAGAAAAAGAAGGAATCTATACAAGACCAGAATATTCCACTATGGTTTCACGCACTTATTCTCTCGGATATCTCCGTCATCTTTTTAAGGTCGGGGAAATGCTTGCTGGACAACTTGTTTCTCTTCATAATCTAGAGTTTCTACTTAATTTGAGTAGAGAAGCTCGAAAAGCAATAATGGAAGGTCGATATTAAGCATTTCGAAAAGATTTTTGGGCGGAATATAAAGCAGAATAAAAGAAAAATCCAGATTTTTAAAATCTGGATTTTTCTTTGGTATAATTTATCCGTAAAACTTTCCTCATTTTCTATGCAGAAGATAGTAAAATATTATTCCAAAAATTGCACCAGACAAATGTCCTACTAAGCTAATATTTCCACCTAATCCTATTAGGATATTGATAACAAGAAATATCCCCGCAGATTTGTATTCAGGATTATTTCTCGATCGAAGTTCCAGGAATATATAGGCAAGTATCGCCATGGCGAAACCACTGATTCCAATTGTATTTCCTCTCGCAAAGAATAAGAGTGCAATTCCGACAAAAAGCGTATTGAGTATAAAGAAGATTATAAACTTATTTCGTCCGATGAGACTTTCGACTTGATTTCCGAAAAGATAGAGAAAAAAACTGTTAAAAAGCATATGAAGAATACCACCGTGGAGAAATTGATAGAGGAGAAATTGGATAATTAAAATAACATACAACCCTTGTTCTACAAAAAATCTATTCATTCCATAATTGAGAATATTGCTCATGAAAAAAGATACTCCGGTAATGAGACAAGAGAGAGCAATAAGAATGTTTGAGAAGCTTTTATTTGACATATTTTCTTTGTTAAAAATATTAGAAATCCCTTTATTATAGTTAGTGTATATTGACCAATCTCCTCCCAAAGTTGCGAAGGTTGGTATGTACGATATATGAAAGGTGGGGGGTAATACTAGTCATTCCTTCTTTTTTATACTCATTTTTTCGATATTTTCTGAAAGAAAAAATACAGACTTATACCAATAATAATCATCGGAAGCGATAATATCTGCCCCATAGTAAGCCCGAAAGTGAGATATCCGAGTCCGACATCGGGAGTTCGGACGAACTCTATACAGAACCGAAATACTCAGTATCAGACAAGGAAACTTGTTGCTATCTTTCCAGGGAACATATTCTTTTTCATGAGAAAAAAAAGAATTATAAACAGGGCGACTCATTCCAGGATGGCTTCGAGAAGTGGGGAAGGGAAGTAAGGCACTCCATCCTTTACCACTGCAAATGGACCAGTATAATAAGCAAATCCCAGTAGTTCTTGATTGAGATAATTTCCGATACGGCCAAGTCAGAGTCCTATGGGCAGGATGCTGGTGATATGATCAGTAATCATGAGAAAAGATTTCTGGTGGATTTGATGAAAGAGAAACATTGCAATAATCACTCAGATAACTCCGCCATGAAAACTCATTCCTCCTTGCCACGTCTGGACGATTTCTATCGGATGAGTGAGATAATAGGGAAGATTGTAAAAAAGTACATATCCGAGTCGTCCTCCAAGCAGTACTCCTCAGAATACATAGAGTATAAGAGAATCCAATTCTGCTTCTGAGAGAACCTTTCTCTTTCTGAGAATGAAATATCCACTCATGAATCCGAGTGCGTACATGAGTCCATACCAACTTGGTGCTATGTGGATTCAGAAAAGTGTAATAGAAAATATAGTCACGGGAGAGGTACTTAATGGTTATTTATTTAAATAGAGAGAATCGACTGTATAAATAAGCTCTATCATTTTTGAATCTCTATTTTCTGGCGTTATTTCGAAAATTATTATATCGCTTCTTTGGTGTATTACTTCAGTAAAGTTATTAACAGAAAGTTGACTCGTCGCTATACAGAGATTCGGAGCATCAAGATAATTCATACAAAAATTCTCAAATGTATGAGAAAGGAGTTCCATTGGACCGATTTCATCAATAAAGAGTATATCTTCCGATGGAAAAGTAGAAATAGTGGGTAATATCCGTTCTAGAGTATCTATATTCACAGAATATTTCCCTACTTTATGAGGTGTGTCAAATGTTGTGGAAGCAAACAATCACTTGTTTCATTTCGAAGTTTCTATTTCAAATCCTGTTCTTATATTATTTTCTCGTATCTCATTGGTGAAAAATCCAGTTTTCTTTGAATACTTATTCAGAATAGTTTTAAGAAGAGTGGTTTTGCCAGCCTTTGGGAGTCCGATGAGGAGAATATTCATAGAATTCATTTTTACAAATCTGAAAATACGGTTGATTCTATTCCATAGAGAATCATATCTTCGGGTTTCAGATCAGCAGGATTGAGTTCTGCTTTTTTACAAACAATCTGGAAATATTCATCGGGACTTGAGGCGACATTAGTGATATTTGGAAGAAGCACCCCAAGAGTATTTTTCGTTTGGGAAAGGAGAATAAGCCCTTCTCGTTTCGTATCGAGTTCGGAAATATTCCCAAGAATACGACGTCCTTCCGGACGAATTATATCTACGCGAACTTGTACATTTGCAAGTTCATCTGGATTTTTGATAGCTTCAGAAAAACGAGGATCTCGGAGGCAGAAGAGACTATTTTCTATGAGCTCAAAAAGCGTATTTGGTTTCTTTAAATGTATCCGCCCACTTGAAGCAATTACTCAGCCATTTTTATAAAGTGTGACAAATATCAAATTCTTACTCGTCTCGTGTTCGGTTCTAGAGAGTCCAAGTTCCTCGATAGTCAAGATTTTCTTTTCTCGCAAATACGTTTCGATGATTCGTCGTGCTATTTTTTGCATAGAATATATGTGTTAATGATGAACTAAAATTAAGAAATTACTGTCATTGCGAGGAACAAAGCAATCCATATCACCTATTCCATTTTTTTATAAGGATTTATTTATCTAAATTGCCACGGGCCTGTGCCCTATGGGTATTGCTCGCAATAACGATGAGTAAAATATTTTTCCTACTCAAAAGTTCCGAGTTCTTTTTCTGCTTTGGCGAGTATTTCTTTTTCCTCATTTTCAATCTGGGCGAAGATATCTCCGAGGTGATCGGTTCCAGTTTTTGTATATATTTTATAGTAGACAAGTTCGAAAAGAAGTCGGAAAAGTGTTATGATGAAGTTTACAACGATAATAACTCCGATGAGAGAATAAATAGCGTTTATGGAAAGTGAAAAATTCATAAAAAACACTACCGAGAGTATAGATGTTGCGAAAAATCCTATGAAACTTCCGTATATAGAAAGGAGAACATAGCGATAACTGGAGAGGATTTCTCCGAGTAGGGAAGTAGCGAGGATATTTATCGTGATATGGAAGAAAAATATGAAAATGAGTGCATCTTGTTTGACCCAGTTGATGTATATATAGAGCGGTGAAACGAGGATGAAAAAGAAAATAGAGAGAATAGTCATTTGTCCGAGAACAACAGATCATTCTTTATATTTTACTGGAAATAAGAGACGATTCAGGACGAAGCTCACAGAAACGGTTATAAGAATGGCAAAAAATCCTACGAGCGAAAGTATATAGGGAAATATGCCTGATGTCTGGAGAGAACCGAGAAATACGTAAGTAAAAAGAAGTACAAAAAGTCCTCAGAGAAATCCTGCTGCGATGCTTCCGAGAGCGGAAAGTCAAACGGAAGTGATGTCTATCTTGGAAGGACCAAGTATATCTTCATTGGAGACATCTGAAAAACTTGTTCTTTGAACTCAAAACTTCACTTCCTCGTTCACTGTACTATTCTGTACAGTTCACTCCGGGTCTCATTTTTCATTCAAATTACTTCGTTTTTGAGAAGTCTCAGTTTTGCTTTCGCTCATGTTTGAAATAGATTACAAAGAGTAAAAATGCTCCAATGGAGATAAATATATCAGCAAAATTGAAAATTGCAAAGTATTTTACTCCGATGAAGTCCGTTACTGAGCTAAAAAACACTCGATCGAATCCGTTTGAAATCGCTCATGAGAGAATGAGTGTGTATCAGAGTTTGGTAAGAAGGAGATTTTTATGTGTCTCATAACGGAGGTAATACACACTGATTCCTGTTATCAGAGCGACCGTCAGGACCTTGAGGATGATTCCCTGAATCGGGAAAGAAAATGCCACGCCCGTATTTTGTACAAAAGAAAGTACGAGAAAATCAGCAAGGATATGAATCTTGGAAGTTGCAAAAAAGTGCTCAAAAATATATTTTGAGGTTTGATCGAGAAAGATGAGAGTGGTGAAGATAAAGGGGAACATATTATTTAGGATTTATACATTTATAGTAATTTGTTTTATCTCTCCCCCGACTCCTTTTTAATTTTTATTAGTTTTACTAAAAACATATTTGCATATCTAAAATTATCGTATTGATTGTAAAAATTATATTTTGCTTTCAATCAATGAAAATAATTGTTTCTAAACTTATAAACAATAATATATAATATTA
>MNYO01000039.1 GCA_001873165.1 Candidatus Gracilibacteria bacterium CG2_30_37_12 | reverse complement strand
ACCTTTGTAGTATATTCATTTTTTGTTTCGGGACAAGTATAGTAAAGGAAATTGCCTGAAATTCGCTATCCCCGTAGCAAGCTAACGGGGTATTACGCGAATTTCTCGCTACACTACGCTTGACGACCGGCAATTTCTAAAAAGTAGTTAGAGTAGGAAGAGTGGAATCCCACGCCGCAAGCAGTGGGGTATAAGAATTTAATAATAGAGGATTTAAAAAAAATCGAATACTACCGAGGACCACTATCGCTGTTTGATACATTAATTATGTGGCAAGTTCCGCAGGAAGTAAGAAAAGATATCTTTAACCCCCTCTATGGACGGGTGGATATAAAAATCTATCCATGATGATATCCCGTATTTTTCCGAATCTGCTCGACTCGATAGAGTTGTTCGAGAAGTAGAAGAAAAGCGAGAGAATGAGGAAAAGTCATCGGGGAAAATGAGATCCTCTTATGAATAAATGGTGAGAGAATCGCTTCATCTATTCCATATGCCCCTCAGATGATAAACACGATGTTTGGATGGGTTATTTTGGATTTCTCAACCATATGAGCGAGAGATTCAGTAGAGATAATCTCTGATCCTATATCACAATAGATAATAAGTCACTTTTGCTTACTAATAAGCTCCAAAATTCGTTGACTTTCTTTTTGTCGAATAAATACAGGATTCTCAGATTTCTCTGGTTTTATATTTTTCACTTCTATAATCCCTTTCAGTCGACGAACATATTCTTCGACTGGCTCTCGAAAATGCGCAAAAGAATCAGAAATAGTGATGATTGAAATCATAAAAGATGAAGATGAAGATTTTGTCATTCCGAGCAACGTCGAGGAATCCCTTTTAATCAAGTTATATGGAGTGAGAATATAGAATCTCTATATGATTCAGATTTAATGACCTCTTATAATGAAGTGTCACTGTACCGACTTAAAGGGGTTAACCTCACAAGGGGGAGCTATGGCTTCCACTACGGTCGGAATGACAGTCCTGTAATTATAATATTACTACGAAAAATCCTCCGAGCTGACGGAGGATTTTTACTATTTAACGCTTACGAAGATATCTCGGAATACTCGTCCATCAAAACCTGTTTTACGTTTCTCTTGAAAAGAGACCAATCCAGCTTTTGTAGCGAAGAGTGTAAAATCATGACCTTGTTTTACATTTTCTCCTGGCCAAAATTTATTTCCCTTTTGACGGATCAAAATCCCTCCAGCAAGTACCGGTTGTTCACCGAATACTTTTACTCCAAGTCGTTTTGCGACCGAATCTCGACCATTGGCGGTCGAACCCATTGCCTTTTTATGAGCCATAATAGAAAAAAGTTATAAATTGAAAGTTGTGTAAAATTCTATCGGTTGTTAGCGAATCGAGCAAATGCTTTATTTGCCTCAGCCATCTTGTAAGTTTCTAGTTTTTTCTTTACAGCATTTCCTGTTTCCTGAGATGCTTCGATAAGTTCTTGTGCAAGAAATTGTGAGAATTCACCACCACTCTTTGCACGAGCAGAAGCAAGAATCCAACGAACTGCAAGAGCAAATTGACGTTTTGGTTTTACTTCCTGAGGAACTTGATAGATAGATCCTCCTACACGTTTAGGTCGAACTTCGATACGTGGCATAACATTTTCGAATGCTTTCTCGAAAACTTCTTCTGGATTTTCATGTCCTTTTTTCTTCATAGCTTCAAAAGTATTGGAAAGAATCTTCATAGCAAGAGTTTTCTTTCCTGCTTTCATGATATAGTTTGCAAATTTTGCAATTCTCTCGTTTTTGACTGCGATGATAGTTCCTTTCGTACTCATAATTTAGTGGTTAGTGATTAGTGGTTAGTGATTAGGATAAGAGGAATTCCTCCTGGCCACTGGCCGCTATCCTCTATCTGCTTATATTATTTTTTAGCCTTTGGTTTCTTAGTTCCGTACTGACTTCGGCTCTGTGCTCGTTTATCAACCCCTTGAGAATCGAGAACTCCACGAACGATATGATATCGAACTCCTGGCAAATCTTTTGCACGACCTCCACGAATCATAACTACAGAGTGCTCTTGAAGATTATGCCCTTCTCCTCCGATATATGAGATTACCTCATATCCATTGGTCAAACGAATCTTTGCAACTTTTCGAAGCGCTGAGTTCGGTTTTTTTGGAGTCATAGTATATACTTTTGTACATACTCCTCGTTTCTGAGGACAAGCAAGACTAAGAGTTTTTCTCTTAATTGAATTCTTGATAACCTGAAGTGCAGGAGATTTACTCTTACGAGATTTATCTCGACGAGGTGTTTTAACAAGTTGATTAATAGTTGGCATACGAATATGGGAAAAAGTGATAGAGAAAAGATATTAACGTTTAGACCATTGAGAAGCCTTACGTGCCTTATGAAGACCTGGTTTTTTACGTTCAACGATTCGAGAATCTCGTTTCAAGAAACCTTCATCTTTGAGAGATTTTCTTGCAGTAGCAGTCTCAAGAACAAGAGCACGAGCAATACCAAGACGAATAGCCTCAGCCTGAGAATGTTCTCCAGAACCAGAAACTATAACTTGAAAATAGTACTTATCTTGTACCCCAAGAGTTTTTAAAGGAGCAAGAAGAACGGCAAAAAGATCACTTCGATGAATATATTCATTCATTGGTTTTCCATTGATTTCTGATGTTCCAACACCTGCAAAAAGACGAACTTGTGCAGTAGCTGTTTTTCTACGTCCGATAGCGTAAATGTACTTCTTTGAGGTCATAATAAGTGCTCGTTAGAAAGATATATAATTAGAGAGTGATAACAGTAGGATTCTGAGATTCGTATGAATGAGTTGTTCCATCAACCAATTTTAGTCGAAGCATCATTCCTTGACGAAGACGATTTTTTGGAAGCATTCCAGAAATCGCATGTTCCAAAATTTTATTTGGTTTTTCATCTCGAAGTTTTGAAAGTTTCACTTCTTTCAGATGTCCCATATGTCCGGAATGGGTTCTGTAGAGTTTTGCTTCTTCTTTATTTCCGGTTACAACAATCTCCTTAGTATTAATAACGATAACATAGTCACCATTATCCATATGAGGAGAAAAATCAACACGATTCTTTCCAGAAATCATAGTTGCAATCTTTGTTGAAAGACGTCCAAGAGTTTGTCCTTGAGCATCGATTACGAACCATTTTCTGTCCGTAAGAGGAATCTGTGTAGGTGTAAGAGTTTTCATAAAAAAATGGGAAACGAATAGGTAAAATTAGAAGAGTTCAAGTTTAACAAGTTTTGCATTATCACCTGTTCGATATTTGATCGGAGTAATGCGAGTAAATCCAGAAGTTTTTCCTTTATATTTTGGAGCAACTTGTTCAAAGAGTGAAATAGAAGATTCCTTGGTAAAAAGGTATTCTCCAACTCGTCGAATAGCATTCATCTTATCTTGTTCACTTTCCACCGAGTTTACCACGTTGATAAGTGTATCGATAAAAGGAGTTACTGCTTCTGCTCGTTTCTCGGTAGTCATAAGAGACTTATGAGTAAAAAGACTGGTCATAAGACTTCGAAGCATCGAATTTCGATGATCAACATCCTTTTTCTTGAAGTGAAGATTTTTTCTAACGCGGTGTCGCATAGTAGTGAATAGTTATTGATTATGAACTTTTTATAATATGGAAATTAGTCATCTCCAAGGAGTTTGCAATTTCGTTCTCGAAGAGAATCTCGAACTTCTGTCATAGCTTTCTTTCCAAATCCTTTTATAGAAGAAAGTTTTGCCTCTGTACATCGTGTCAATTGTTCGATAGAGAGAATGTCTCCATTTACCAATGCATTGAGTGTACGAGGGGAAAGTCCCATGATTTCGATTGGAGTGTAGGTTTCTTTTTCGAGTTCTGATTTTACTTCTTGTTTCTCTTTTTCGATAATCTGTTTGATATCTCCGATGAATTCTCCTTCAATCTGAAGACCTTCTTCGTTGAAGAGTCCAAAGTAAGAAGTGAGCATATCTCCAGAAAAACGAAGAACATCTTCTGGACTCATAACACCATTTGTTTTAACAGTGATATCAAGAGAGTCGAGATTCGTCATTTCTCCAAAACGGATACTAGAAACTTCATATTTTACACTCTGAACAGGAGAGAAGTTTGCATCAAGAAGAAGTACATGAACATCTTCTTCGTCTTTCTTCAGTTCTTCGATACCCTTGTATCCAACTCCTTTCTCGATACGAATACTCAGATTGAGTTCAAATCCATCTCGATCAATTTCTGTAATAATGAGTTCTGGATTGAGAATAGTAAGTCCTCCGCTTGTCTTAATATCTCCTGCAGTAACAACTCCTGCTTTTGATTTTACAAAATGTATCCATTCAATCTCAGAATCTGTTTTCGATACAACGAGATTTTTTAAATTAAGCATAATATCAAGGATACTATCTTTGATACCAGGAAGTGTTGCATATTCATGAGTAATACCTTTTACCTTAATACCAGTAACTCTCGCCCCTGGAATAGATGAAAGCATAACACGACGAAGAGAATTTCCGATAGTTACACCATACCCACTTGGAAGTGGTCCTACTGTAAAATGTGCTTCATTTGTATCGATTACTTTTTTGATAATTTTGGGAACCCCGATAGTGTGGTGAATAATGTGCATATAACGTTGGTTATATTAAGTAGCAAAAATAGAAACGGGATAGTCAGATGTAGGTGATTATTTTGAGTAAAACTCTATAATCTTTTGAATATCAATAACTTGGTCAAAATCTTCTTTTTGTGGAAGAGCTTTTACAGTAATGGTAAGTTTATTGGAATCTACTTCGAGCCATTTAGCAGTAGTAATAGTTCCAGCAGAATTTTTCTTTACAAATTCTCCAAATTCTTCTACAAGTGTTTTATAGAGAGGAGATTCTTTCATCTTTTCTCGAAGAGAAATAATATCTCCCTTCTTCACACTATAAGAAGGAATATTTACCTTTTTACCATTTACATGAAAATGAGCGTGTCCTACAAATTGACGTGCTTGCATGATAGTTCGTGCAAAGTTTGATTTAAATACAACATTATCAAGACGAAGTTCAAGGGATTGAAGCATAGCTTCACCAGTAACTCCTTTAACTTTAAGAGCTCGAGCATAATATGCAGCAAATTGTTTTTCACTTACTCCGTACATTCGTTTTGCAGCTTGCTTCTTTCGAAGTTGCACTCCAAATTCAGAAGTCTTTCCAAACTTTCCACCAAGAAGTTTTCGGTGATTTTGAGAAAGATCATATTTTTCAGAACCGAAAAGATTAATACCTTCTCTTCGGCAGAGTTTCATCTTAGGACCAGTAAAACGCATAGTGTAAAAATAATTAAGAGATGAGAATTAGAGTTTTCGAACTTTTTTCTTACGACATCCATTGTGTGGAACTGGAGTGATATCGTAAATAGCAGTAAGGTCTACTCCTGAGTTAATAATTCCTCGGATAGCTTGTTCACGACCGGCACCGATTCCTTTTATATACACTACCGCTTTTTCAAGACCATGAAGTGTTTTTGCTTTAGAAACAGCACTTTCAGAAGTAATCTGAGCTGCGTAAGGTGTGGCTTCACGAGCCCCCTTAAATCCAGCACTACCACCAGTTGCCCAAGAAAGAACTTGTCCATCCTTATCAGAAACAACAACGTGTGTATTATTAAGACTCGCATTAATAGAAACTACCCCTTCGGAGATATTTCTACGGGTTTTCTTCGAACGTTTCAAAACCTTTGCCATAAATAGAGTTATTAGTTATTAGTTTATTTTGAGTGTTTTCTAGAGAGAAGAATTATTTCTTCTTTCCTGCAATAGCAACTGCCTTACCCTTACGAGTACGAGCGTTTGTCTTGGTTCTCTGCCCACGAACAGGAAGTCGTTTCTTGTGACGTTGACCACGATAACAATTAATTTCTTGAAATCGCTTGATATTCGTTGATACTTCTCGACGAAGATCTCCCTCAATAATGTATTTTTTGAGTTCATCACGAATTCTATCAAGATCTGCTTCAGGAAGAAGATCTATCTTCGTAGTTTTCTCAATACCTAGAGCATCAAGAATAGTAATTGCGAGAGGTCGTCCTACTCCATAAAGGTACATAAGAGCGATATCAGCATGCTTTCCGTTCGGGAGATTAACTCCGGCTATTCGAACCATAATAAAAAAGAAATATTGGAACTAAAAATAGAGATAAGGATTAATTTCCTTGTCGTTGTTTATGTTTTGGATTCTCGCAGATAACACGAACTACACCTTTCCGGCGTATAACGCTACAGTTATCACACATTTTTTTAACTGATGGACGAACTTTCATAAAGAAAAAAGATAGTAAATATTTGATAATAATGATTGAAATAGATGGTTTCTATTTTTTACGGAAGACAATCCGACCTCGAGAGAGATCATAGGGAGTGAGTTCCACTAGAACAGTGTCACCTTCTATCAGATTAATGAAATTTTTTCGCATCTTACCAGAGATATATGCTCGGATAATCATTCCTCCACCCCCAAAATCGTCTGGGAGTTTCACTTCAAAAATAGCGCCGGGGAGGGTTTTTATAATAGTCCCTTCAACTTCGATTTTATCTTCTTTCTGTTTCCTAGAGTCCTGGTCTTTCTTTCCCATAGGGATAAGTCAAAAATGAAGAGAATTAAAAAATTAGCCCGCGTATTCTATGAAAAAAAGTAATTATTGCAAATCTTTTTATTATTTTCTTTTGGAATGTTTTTAAGAGACTCTTTTTAAAGAGAAATATTTCTTCGTTTCTTTATAATATGACTAATTTTCTCAAACACTTCTGGATGTTTTGTGGAAAGTTGCAATATAGCTTCCTTGAGAATAACCAAAAGAAGTGTATCAGTTTCCGCGCTTACCGATGCGATACGTTTATAAGGAAACTCAGGATCAAATATTGCCATCTCCCCTGCCAGCTCATTTGGTTGAATCTCCCCAAGAAACTGTTCTCCATCTGATCGTTCTTTATAAGCTTTGAGAGTTCCTGATTTCACAATATAGAGTGCCGCGGCATCATCTCATTCATAAAAAAGTACCTCTCCATGAGGAAGAAATCTTTCCTGACAAAAAAGTGAAAGAGTATTGCGTTCTACTTCTGTTAGAGAATCAAAGAGTTGTATTCCGCCAAATAGAGACATAAGGAAAAGTTAGAAAACTAAAAAGAATCATATAGAATTTCAGAAAAATGCAAAAGTATTTTACATCATCATTTTATTTCGAGAGGTATCTGATAACAAGAAAAAAGCCCACGAGGAGTCCACTTATAAAAAACAGAAAATATAGAATATGCACCGTCAATATATAAGGAAGTATTTTTACTACCTTATTATGCTCTTTATATCGAATAAGTATTTCTGTGTAATATTTTTTTTCCTGTATTATATGTGGCAGAGAGAATATTCTCGGTTAAACCTATATACGAAGATGAAGCTGGCGGAGTAACTTCTGATGTAGCAAAGATTATTTGTGAGAAACTCAGAAAAAGAATGATCCCCAGAATAATTTTACTAATTCTCTTATAGAGAGGAGAATATCTCATAAGTATATATGGTAATGAATACATCTCATATAGGAAACTATATGGTTTTTACTGACATTGCAAGTTATTTCACAAGCACTGCTTTAATTCGGCGGACTCCTGCACTTGATGCTTCTTCTTTCTGAATTTTAAATATTCCCATCCTGGTAGTCGTTTCGATGTGCGGACCTCCACAGAGTTCTCGGGTAAATACCGTTCCGTCTGGTCCAGAAAGTGTATACACTTTCACGACATCTGGGTACTTTTCCCAAAAACTTCCCACGACTCCGCTCGCTCGTGCCTCTTCTTTTGGGATTTCTTTCATAACCATAGTTGCTCCTGTTTGAATCGCAGTATTCACGTATTCTTCTACTGCTTTCAATTGCTCAGGAGTTACTTTCTCACCATGGGTGAAATCAAATCGGAGTCGTTCAGTGGTAATATTGGAACCTGCTTGATGCACGTGATCTCCAAGGACTTTCCGAAGTCCTGCGAGAAGCAAATGAGTTGCTGTATGAAGCTCTGTCGTTTCTGTTCCAGAATCTGCGAGTCCTCCTTTGAACTTCCCTTCTGAAGAAGTTCGAGAAAGCTCTTGGTGTTTTTGGAATGCTTCATGAAAACCTTTTAAATCAACCTCGAGTCCTGCTTCGCAAGCGAGTTCTACTGTCATCTCTATAGGAAAACCATACGTATCATACAAACGAAAGGCTTTTTCTCCAGAAAGAGTTGTCACTTTCTGACCAGTTCGCTCAAATACGATTATAAATCCACGAACCAGTTTTTCAAATTCTTTGATTCCGTCTTTGAGAGTCTTCCCAAATCTTCCTTCTTCCATCGTCAATTCTTCGAGAATCTTTGTCTTATTTACACGTACGCTATCATATATTCCCTCAAATTGTGAAATATACATTTTCGATATTTCCGCGATAATCGGTTGTTCATACCCCATTTTATAAAACTCACGAATCGCCCGACGAATGAGACGACGGAGAATATATCCCTGATCCACATTCTTCGGAAGAACTCCATCAGCGATCATCTGAGTTGCTGCACGAATATGATCCGCAACAATTCGAGCAGATTTCTCTACATAATTTTCAGTTCCGACGATTTCCTTGATTTGAAGTAATACTGGAGCGAAAAGATCTGTTTCGTAGACCGATTTCATATGATTGAGTGTCACGGTGCATCGTTCCAATCCCATTCCCGTATCCACACAAGGAGCAGGGAGTTTATCGAGCGTATTGGCATCGACACGATTATATTGCATGAAAACATTGTTCCAGATTTCCATCCACATTGCAGAATCGGTTCCTTTATTGGAACCCTCGGGTGGAAGTCCTTCGCCCATGTAGTAGAATATCTCTGTATCTGGACCACAAGGACCTGTCGCTCCTGCTGCCCACCAGTTATCTTCGGCGGGAAGTCGTGCAATACGTTCATCTCCGAAATCAAGTCCATTTTTCTGCCACACACTTTTCCAAAGAGCGATACTTTCTTCATCGAGTGGAGCATTTTCATCCCCTTCAAATACGGTTACTGAAATAAGGCGTGGATCGAGTCCGAGCCATTTCGGGTCAGTCAAAAATTCCCATGACCAAGCAATAGAATCGGATTTGAAATAATCCCCAAGCGACCAGTTTCCGAGCATCTCAAAAAAAGTCAGATGTGTATCATCTCCGACATCATCGATATCTCCGGTTCGCACACATTTCTGTACATCAGCCAGACGAACTCCACTCGGATGCTTCTCGCCAAGAAGATATGGAATGAGTGGTTGCATACCAGCCGTATTAAAAAGAACGGATGGATCATTCTCGGGCACGAGCGAAGATGATGGGATAACTGCGTGTCCTTTGGATTTAAAGAATTCAAGGTATTTCGAACGAATTTCGGTAGATGTGATGTGCATATTATATTTTTGGGAAAATAAAGGAAATTGCCTGAAATTCGCTATCCCCGTAGCAAGCTAACGGGGTATTACGCGAATTTCTCGCTACACTACGCTTGACGACCGGCAATTTCTAAAAAGTAGTTAGAGTAGGAAGAGTGGAATCCCACGCCGCAAGCAGCGGGGTATAAGAATTTAATAAAATCATTAAAAATCCCCTTAATTCCAACAAACAAAACTAT
>MNYO01000103.1 GCA_001873165.1 Candidatus Gracilibacteria bacterium CG2_30_37_12 | reverse complement strand
CTGATTATTCCGAGAGAACGAACTTTAAGGAAGGAAACTTTTACTACATTTTCATCTCCACTACAACGACACCCAATATTGTCTTAATCCCTATTTGAAATTTGTCCTTGATTTTAGACCATTATAGTGCACCTTCAGTTGTAAAAAAGCAAAAGAAAGAAAAGACGTAAATAAAATTCAAGAATCTCAAGATGCCGCGGCAAAAGCTGGACTATTTCTAGGAAAAGATTTGACAGCTGATCCAAAAATTCGATACGCATTTGGTTCGGAAGTTGCTATGCAACAACATCGACAGGCTATGGGAGACAAAGCTACAAAGGATATTCCTGTAGCATTTGCAGATGATACAAAGAACATTGCAGAACTCAAAAAAGCACAAGCGAAAACTGGAATTTTCAATGCAGATGCAGGAATAGTTGATTCCAAAGGAACCGTTTCTGGGTATATGTTCAAAGATCAAAAAGAAATTGATGCTTATCTCAAGAGAACAACAGTTCAAGAAACAACAACTCCTGTAGCTGCTCCAAAATCTGTTGCTCAACAAAACATGGATACTATTGCAGTAGGAGATAAAGCTTTTAATGATGAAATTTCATCATTATCTCTCGGGGATCTTACAGAGCGTAATGATAATCATTATTCAGAAAAAACAGCTACTTTATTTTTGGAACGTGAAGCTGCGGAATCAACAACTGAAAAGAAACGTATTCAATCTATTCTTAGCCGTTATTCAGGCGCTCTTGATATGCGAAAAAAGAATGTACCAAATCCTCTTGAAAGTGAGAAAAATTTTGCAAGAACAATGCGAAATATTGAAGAAAAGAAATAGTTTTATATTTTTGAAAAATCCCCGTTATCTCCTAAAGATAATGGGGATTTTCTTTTCTTTAAAATATTTTTTTGAAAATCCTTGTTTTTCCATATAATCTCCCCGTTTTAATTACTCATATTCTCTCTCTTATGCAAAAAGGAATTATCAAAAAAATTATCGGGGTTGTTATCGATGTAGAATTTAGTGGTGGATATGTTCCTGCTATCTATGATGCGCTCGAAGTTATCGGAGCTCCGACGAAACTTATTCTCGAAGTACAACAACAACTTGGTGATGGAGTGGTACGATGTATCGCTATGAATCCAGTAGACGGAGTAAAGCGTGGTTTGGAAGTTACTGCAACCGAGGCGCCTATTCAGGTTCCCGTTGGACCAGAAGTTCTTGGTCGTATGTTTAATGTACTCGGAGATCCTATTGATGAACTCGATGCACCAAAAACTGGAGTAAGACTTCCCATTCATCGAAAAGCTCCTGCTTTTTCTGAGCTTTCTACTCAAACAGAAGTATTTGAAACAGGTATTAAGGTAGTAGATCTTATCGCTCCGATGCTCAAAGGGGGGAAAGTTGGTCTCTTCGGAGGAGCCGGAGTTGGTAAAACGGTTATCATGCAAGAGCTTATTCACAATATCGCATCAGAACACGGAGGATATTCCGTTGTTGCGGGAGTCGGAGAACGAACTCGAGAGGGAAATGATCTCTATCACGAGATGAAAGATTCTGGAGTTATCGACAAAACTGCGATGGTATTCGGACAGATGAATGAAGCTCCAGGACCTCGAGCTCGAGTAGCCCTCACAGGGCTTACTATGGCAGAATACTTCCGTGATGTAGAGCGTCGTGATGTTCTTCTCTTCGTCGATAATATCTTCCGATTTACTCAGGCAGGTTCTGAAATCTCCGCTCTTCTCGGGCGTATTCCTTCTGCAGTTGGATACCAACCAACTCTTGCGACCGATATGGGAGCACTTCAAGAACGTATCGCTTCTACGAAAAATGGTTCTATTACTTCGGTACAAGCCGTTTATGTACCAGCCGATGATCTTACCGACCCAGCTCCAGCAAATACATTTGCCCATCTCGATTCGACAGTAGTACTCAATCGTAGTATTGCAGAACTTGGAATCTATCCAGCGGTAGATCCTCTCGATTCTACTTCTACGGTTTTGACTCCGAAAATTGTTGGAGAAGAGCATTATAATACAGCTCGAAGTGTTCAGAAAATACTTCAGCGTTACAAAGAACTTCAGGATATCATCGCCATTCTTGGTATGGATGAACTTTCTGAAGATGATAAATTGACTGTAAGTCGAGCTCGTAAGATTCAACGTTTCTTTTCTCAACCATTCTTCGTTGCCGAGCAATTTACTGGAACTCCGGGAGTGTATGCGAAACTCAGCGACACGGTTCGTGGATTCAAGATGATTATCGATGGAGAACTCGATTATATCGGAGAAAAACATTTTATGTATAAAGGTTCTATCGAGGAAGTAGTGGCAAGCTACAAGAAAGAAAAAGGAGAAGCATAGGGAATAATTGCGAGCAAGTAAAACGTCTGTCATTCCGACCGAAGTGGAGGAATCTCTTTAGGTCGAGCCAATTGGAGTGAAAATATCAGATATCTCTTAAATACCAAGTCATGGAAACTACAGCTAAATATAATAATGCTTGTGCAATTGTTACAGCCATGGAACTTGCTATAGAGATACATAAAGAAGAATCAATTACGATGATTATGAATCAAAAATCGTGTGACCGAAACGAAGCTATTATAACCATTGAAGAAGGAAAAAATGGAAATAATGATTTCTATAGCTGATGGAATTGTGGCTGTCTGCATTGATATCAATCTGCATTAAAGGATGTTGTAGAAGCCTTAAATAAGGAAGAATAGCACTTTCCATAAACAGAGAAATATTTTATAAATAGAAAACAATGTAATCTATTACCAACAGAGTCAATAATGCCCAGAAAAGGGATCCCTCCACTCCGGTCGGGATGACAAAATCCCTATTCTTTAATTTCATAATCTCCTCTATCACTATGCACTTCACACTTGTTTCCATTTCTCGAAAAGCTCTTGAATTCACTGATATTGAGTGGGTGACTATTCCGACGCGGGATGGAGAAATTACTATTCTCCTCAATCATGAACCACTTATTACTGCTCTCGTTCCAGGGATTTTGATCGTGCGAGCTGACAGTAAAGATACTTCGTATGCTATCGGTGGTGGAGTTGCTGAAATAACGGCTGAGAATGTAATTGTCACAGCCGATATGGTGGAAGATGGAACAAGTCTTGATATCGATGCGATTCGTGCAAAAAAAGAAGAAGCACAGAAACTTCTTGAAGAGTACAAGAATAGAGGAGAATCTATGGATATGGAAACCTATGTTGAACTCGAACAACAATTTTTGAAAGAGAGTGCCAAGGAACAGTTATCTATTGGGTAGAATACATATATTAAAAAAGAGAAATCAGATTGATTTCTCTTTTTTAATGTGAAAGTGATTAATGTGCGAGTACCATAACGAGTGGTTCTTTTGCTAGCTCATCAAATACGGTATCTCCGATTTTCTTGGCGATGAATTTTTTGAGAGCTTCAATATCTCGAAATTTGGATATATCTCCCTGGAGAATAGTATCGAGGACTTGAATAAGTCGTTTCTCGAGATGGGGGAATTCTGACATATTTGGGATCCCGACATTGTCGAACTGATAGAGATATTCCCCTGCTTTTTTAGCAATACTTACTACCATCGCCCCACCTGTCGAGAGCTGAAATCGGTCATGAAGTGTATCTTCTTTACTGTAACCAATCATATTTCCATCAACTGTTACGAGTCGATGTGGTGCATACATATTAGTAAGCTTGAAAGAATCTTTAGTAAACTCAAAGATTTGACCATTTTTCCCAATAAGAACATGATTTTCATCGTATCCGAGATCGTATGCATTTTTTGCATTTCCATGGAGCATGAAAGGAAATCCGTAGATTGGAACATAGACTTCTGGACGAATGAGTGAAATCATTTTCTTGGTATCCTCTTCCTGAGCATGTCCTCCAGCGTGTATTCGAGATTCCTTGTACTGACAGATCCGAGGTCCTTGTGCCATGATGATATCGAAAAGTCCTTGCACCGATCGTTCATTCCCTGGAATAACCGAGGAACTAAATACTACTGTATCGGTTGTTCGAAGAGTGGTATCGTAAGATTCTCCTGTGGCGATTCGCATAAGAGCAGCATATCGTTCTCCTTGAGCACCAGTACAACAAATAGTTACTTGATCGTCGGGAAGTTTATCCGCTTCCGCCATAGTTATAAGTGTTCCTGGTTGTGGACGAGCATATCCAAGTTTGAGAGCGATATCCATATAGTTATTCATCCCACGTCCGAGAAGTACGACTTTTCGTCCAAATTTCTCACTCGTTGCGATTATAAGGATGATACGATCGATAATAGAGGAGAATGTTGCAGTAATAACTCGCGCTTTCGCACCAGCGAAAATATCATCGATAGAACCGACAACTTCAGATTCAGAGATAGAAGAACCTGAAAGATGCGCATTGGTACTATCTGATAAGAGTGCTCGAACTCCACGATCTCCGAAATTCTCAAGGAGAGCATAGTCCGTAGAAGGGCGGTGTGGAAGGGGAGTTTTATCAAATTTCCAGTCTCCGGTATGTATAAATCGTCCGACTGGCGTATCGATACAGAGACCGACACTATCAGGAATAGAATGATCAACAGTAAATGGTGTAACGGTAAAATTCTCACTCAACACTACAGATTTATTTCGGTGATATTCTTGAATATTTGTCAGTTGATAATCGATCTCGGATTGTTTCATCTTGATGAGCTCATATGCCATAGGAGTGGCATAGAGTGGAATATTTTTCCCGATTTGTCGCATAAGAAATGGAATTGCTCCAATATGGTCGATATGTCCATGAGTAATGAGAACTGCTATAATTTTTTTCCCATGTACATAGGTGAGATCAGGGATACTGCTGGAAACTCCGTGTTGATACTGATCAGGAAATTGGAGTCCCATATCGATGATGATGATTTCATTTCCATATTCAAATCCCATACAATTGAGACCGACTTGTTCGAGTCCACCAAAAGGGATAATTCGAAGTATATCTTTTTCGATTGGTTTCGGTCGAAGTTCTACGAAATTACTTTTTTTTCGAATTGCTTGTTTTGGAGTACTGAAAGGAAAAGATTTTTTATTGCGTTTATTTCCTGGAAAGAGGTAACTAGATCCCGGAAGAATTCCCTCATCTGATTGATTTTGACGCATAGAACCGAAAAATTTCTTCGGAGATGCTCCATGTCCAGAATGTCGTGGTTTATGAGCATCGGTACCAGTATTGTGTCCTCCTGATTTCTCATGATGAGAGGGCTTATAGTTCGTATTTGTGTGTCCAGAATGTGTATGAGTTCGACGTTTGTCGAAATACGAAACAGGACGATCACTTTGTGGCTTATTATCTCCATCTTGAGGCGGTAGTGTATGTGGCATAAAATATGTATGAATTAATGACTAAATAAAAATAAAATATAAAGCATGTTCTTGCTTATAATAGGAAACTCCTGCAAGAGAGTTTTTTAGAATGTATATTTTTCTTTCTCGGAGGAATGAATATTTTCGGCAACAGAAAAAAGTCGATTCGAATGAAAAACGAAAAATATGGATAACTAATGAACAGCTTATAAAACTCACCAGAGTACTAAAAAGCTATCAATTAATATGAATATGTTTTGAGACAAAACAGTATTTGTCTCTTTATTTTTGAGAGCGTATTATATGGAAAAGACACGATAATACAAATTTTTGTTTTAATTTACTGGTAGTTTTACCTGAGGAGTATTTTTTGGATTTTTTCTCTGATCTGGTGTTTCCCGAGAATGCAATCATAGTGCGTATATTCATGATATCGCACTGTCAAAATTTTCCCTGTTTTTTGAAAAGAAATATCTTGCACAGGAAGAGAAGAAAACATCTCTTCGCCAGGAGGATTTTGCCCGAGAACCGTATTCCAATTAATAGTATCCTGCCAGCTTTGTGGTCCAATAATATTGTTTGGATAGGTCAAATCTGAGGCTATTCTTTTCAAGATATTCCCTGCACTACTTTCAAGAGAATTATCTCATTTCGTAAAATAGTGAAAAGTGTCAGAATGCTGCAAAGTACTTCCGCTGAAGAAACTGATCTGCACGATATAGTTTCCAGCAACAATTGGTGGCACTATATTATTCACCGTAAATGCATAAGTGGTACTTTTTGAAAAAGATTGTATTCCTCCAGAGAGTGTATATTGGAGAGAGGTTCCTGGAGTGATAATATCGTCGGCTGTATGTTGTGTGATTCCATCGAAAATGAAATCGGTTGTTGAAGTTGGCCATGTACCAGAAGCGGTAAAGGCTATAGTATCGGCTAGAAAACTTTGCGGAATATGAAAACGACTCGAAAAGGTCGTTTTATTTCATTCTCCATCTTGCAGACTGAATATTTTTCCATTTCCACTGCTTGCGATGAGAAGAGTATTCCCCGAAAAATAGAGACTGGTCGGTTTGGAAATACCATCTTCTCGACCGAGGAGTTTCGAGATTCCACCAGAAATAGTGTTATAAGAAAGTACCCGATTGTTCATCGTATCGGCGATATAGAGATGTATTCCCGATTGTACGAGAGCACTTGGAGAAGAAAGCTCTGTATCGATTCCAGAAGCAGTCAGTGTATTTCCAGGATATCCCGTTCCTATTATGCGAGTTGCTCCAGAATATACAGTATTTCCTGTGAGAGAAAGAGTATAGTCTATGGGATTTTGTATAATGGGAATGACAAACTGACGAAGCGAAAGCTTGAATACTGTTCCTGTTTCGCTCGCCGTTCCAGAATAACTATCGCAGTATCCCGTTTGTGTTCGGAGCCCGAGGAATGTTATCGGGAGATTTGGTCCACCAGTAGAGAGAAAAATCCCAGTAGAATACTCTCCACCAAGATTTGCCCCCGTCATATAAAATCCACTTCCCGTCGTATTTCCGAGCGTTTCTATAAGGCTTTGTTCAAAGTTCGTATTTTTATTTCCTTCCTCGAGCATATTTTTTGTCGACATAGTGGATCCGAGCGAGCTCGAAACAAACACGACAATTCCGGTCATTAGAATCGCTGAAAGAGTGACTCCGAGGAGGAGTTCTATGAGAGTAAAACCACGATGAGAGATATTCATAAAGTGCAAGAAATATACTATTTTTAGACTTCTTTTATATCGTATGTTCGTAAACTATTTTCAAAAATAACTTTCTCTATTTCCAGGCTGTTTTCTGGGCGGAGATTTTGTATCGCTTCGAGCATATATCGAACATTAGCGGGTTCGTTGATGGTTCCGCGAACCGCTTGTGGTGAGAGAAATGGAGCATCGGTTTCGATGAGGATCTTACTGAGTGGCAGAAGTTTTGCGGCTTCTTGTATAGCGAGAGATTTTTTGTAGGTCACAATTCCTGAGAAACTAAAAACGATTTCATTGGAGTATTTCATAAGTTTCTCGGCAAATACATAATCTTCCGAGAAACAGTGGATAATTGCTTTGCGAATACCAGATTCTTGAATGTATCGAAGGGTATCTTCACGAGCTTCCCGAGTATGGATAACAACGGGAAGATTGTATTTGAGAGCGAGTTCGGTCATGGCGAAGAAGAGAGCTCGTTGCGTTTCTTTTTGTTCATCGATATTTTCCTTATCGATGTGATAATAATCGAATCCAATTTCTCCGATAGCGACGATATATTCACGATTTTCTTGTAATAATTCTTCGAGTTGTCTCGTTATTTCTGGTATATTTTCTCGTAAAAGTGTTTGTCATTCAACGGGGTGATATCCGACCGTTGCATAGTATTCGTCATACTGCTTCGCAAGTTCTATAGCTTGTTTACTCGTCTCAATATCGCACCCGATTTGCGTGGCAAAGCGAATATTATTTGCTCGCATATTCGCAATAATTTCGTCCTGTCGGTCGGCGAGTTCGGGAAAATAGGAATGAGTGTGCGTATCGAAGAGCATATTTGGAAAAGAGAAGAATTATATACTGAAAGTGAAGTCGAGGTTGATGCCAGAATTATCGAGTGGGATAAAGAATTCTATCCAGAATCCTCCATTTTCCTGCGATCATTTGATCAAATCTTTGTTCAGAAGTGGTTCATCGAAACAGACTTCGGGGAATACCCATGTATGATTGAAGAATATAATCTTTGCCTTTCCGAATCCTTCGCAGTAGACCAGAACTTGGCAGGGAATACTTTCTGGCAGGTGTTCCCATTCCATGAGTTTGAGGAGTTTTTTTCTCTCTGAGTTCTCTCCAATCTGCGAGAGTGAGTTCGTATTTTTCCGAGTAAAAAGTGAGTTTCTCGGAGAGCTTGGAGGAATGTGCGTCGTATTGAGCGGAGAGGTACATATGAGGGAATTTTGAATAGGGAAGTGAACTATCTGAAGTATAGTTAATCTCAGTAAAAAGCAAAATAAAAATCCCCTGAAGTCTCGTTGAGAGATTTTAGGGGATTTTTTTGAAATACAAAAATATTTATAGTTTTATTTACTGGCATAAACTCTCACAAGGTATTCCATCCCCATCTTGATCGAGTCTGCTAATATTGCAAGAATTGAGATAATATTTCGCCTCATCACACGATTTCATTTCTGTGCAGTAAGTTTTTTTTACCGAGCAAGAAAATGAATTCAAAACAGTAGGAATAATAATGTTATTTGGTATTAGTGGAATGTTTTGTACGCCAGTTGCAGTTGCTATCACACTTACAGATTGTTCAATAGGTTTCCTTTTTCCTTCACAATATTTCCAAACTCAGACTATATTTTTCTTTGCCTTTTCCTCAGCTATTTTTAGCTGGTCATCATATTTACTTGGAGTTTTGTATATATAATGAAATCCATACCCCTCCTGTATCGCCAAAGCTTCATAATAAACACTTCCTGATAGAAAGACATGACCAAGTATGCGACCATATTTATCAATCGTATCTTGCGTTGAATCTGTTTCAATAATCACAATCTGTCCGGATAGAGTTTTTGTAGCAAAATCACTCGCTTCTTTTCCATAACATTCTTCGTATCCGGTTTGAGTTGGGTATTTTTCTGGAGTATCAATACCAATAATGCGTATGGTTTTAGTTTCATTATTACGAGTTACTTTGATTGTATCACCATCCGTTACTTCAGTTACTGTATAGGTGTGGCTATTCTCTATAGTCTGTAAACGCTCAATCACAGCACCAACAAGATATGAAATTCTCTCATTATTTGCTTGTTTTTCTTTGAAAGTTTCAAGAGCATGTATAAATCTTACTCTTGAGGTTCCTCCACTTATTATTTTTTCAATCTTTCTTATTATAGTATTAATAACTATGGTATCTTTCTCACTTGGTGTATAAGCAAGAGTTGTTCCTGTAAGACAAAGTATAAACAGAAAAGAAAATATGATTTTTTTCATACAAAAAGCGTATTAGAAAATAAGTACGCCAAAAATAAGAGGTTTTTTATAATATTAGACTTGTCCCGTAATAATATATTTACAAAAAAGAGGAGGTTTTCTCTTCTTTTTTGTATTTCTATGTATTTCCAAATAACGTTTTGTACTGTAAATGAAAATTCCAGAGCCCCGCTGCCATGAATGTATAGATATCATCCTGTCATTTTCTTCACCTAAAAATATCAGAAGCTGTTTTGTATCGCTTCATTCCACAGATAGTATTTTCCACTACTACACGAATACTGGATACCAAATGATTTTTTTCTTTTTGT
>MNYO01000021.1 GCA_001873165.1 Candidatus Gracilibacteria bacterium CG2_30_37_12 | reverse complement strand
ATGAAAAAAAGTTTCTTTTCTGGGTTTCTGATATTCCCCTGTCTTCCTCCTCCATATCCACGCTTACGGTTTTGTTTGGAAAGAGCTACTTCTATGACAAATTGAGTAAAGACAGGTAAAAGCGATTGAAATTCTTCAGGGGATATTCCTGTGAGGGCACGAAAAATACGATTGTTCTTAAGAGCACGATTGAGATCCATACAAGAAAACATGAGACAAATAGCAATATACTACAATGTGACCTTTGTAGTATATTCATTTTTTGTTTCGGGACAAGTCTAATAAGTGCCGACTATTTTTGGTGGCATAGCAAGCTCTGATATCCATTCGTCAAAGTTTATTCAAGAGACAATTCTTTCATCAGACGTTTTCCCATCGTTCAAAGTATGTCGACTCATGACAGAAATTCTCGTTCCATCCGATTCTTGTCGAGGTGAGAGTATACATCCGGTAGAAAGCGACATATTTTTATATGATTATTTAAATTTTTATCGTAGGGGTGGACCTACGTGTCCACCCTGATAATCGAGTTTCAGGGTAATCACATAGGATTACCCCTACGATTATATTTTCATAATCTCCTCTTCTTTATGTTTCGCCATTTTATCTATGAGGACAATTGCTTCGTCGATGCTTTTCTGGAGGTCTTTTTCTTGTTGTTTCACGATATCTTCACCGACACTTTCATCCTGATTTTTAATCTTCTTGAGATAATCCTGACGGACATTTCGAACAGCTACTTTCTCTTCTTCCGCGAGTCTCTTTGCGATCTTCGCGAGGTCACGACGGCGTTCTTCGGTGAGAGCAGGGATTCGAATGAGCACCGATTCTCCATTATCCTGGGGATTGAGTCCGATATTTGCATCGTTGATAGCTTTAGAAATATCACGGAGAACTGCTTTGTCCCAAGGTTGTATGGAAATAGTCTGTGCATCCAATGTTCCAACAGAAGCGACATTTCGGAGTGGTTGAGCGGAACCATATACCATAACCATAATTCCTTCCACGATGGCTGGATTTGCTCGTCCGACTTGGAGTTTAGCAAATTCATCATGGAGGTGTTGTTCTGCTTTATCGAGGTCAGATTTGAGAGTGTGTAACATAAAAAGAGAATAAATAGATAAAGTTCATAAAGTCAAAAAGGATAATTGAACAATCAATAACTTTTAACTCGGTGGAGTATATTCATTTTCCTTTATAAGAAAAGATTTTTTTGACAAAAAAGATAAAAAAAATACAATTCGTCCGTACATATTTTTCTCTATCCATAATATTTTCTTTTATGAATACAAAAGGTTTTTTTGCAATAGCTCTTTTTCTTACTACTACTCAGGCTTTTGCTTCTGTTGGTGATTATAAAGAAACAGCTTGTACCGCTGAATATTTTACAGCAAATAATTGTACTGCGTGTTTCGAAGGAACAGCTCTTACAAATGGTGACCAAATTAATGGTCTCTATGATAGTTGGACGAATAAAAATGTAAATGAACAGATTATCTATAAAGGAGAACAGGTTATGCCAGAAATTATTCCTCTTTCGGCTGGAACTACTTTCGTTGCAAATCCTCTCGATCCAACTGCTTTCTGGAAATACGGAACAGACATAATCTGGACCGATAGTCCTACGGGAAGTGGAGTCCAAGAATTTATACTGGATGCTGCAAAATCTGTAAAATTCCTCGAGGCTGATCTCGGAGCTTCCTATACTCTCACTGCTACCGATAAAGCTCCTGGAGAAGTTCTTGGGGTTCTGAAGTTTCCACTGAGTTATCATGATGTAGATGTAGATGGAAACGAAGGAAAGAAAAATACTCATATCGAATGTGTATCGTATACTTCAAAAGTTGCAGCTCCTGTGGTAGTTGCTCCTGTGGAGATTGTGAATCCAGAACCAGTACAGATGACAACTGTTAAAACAGGTCCAGGAGAATCTCTTCTCCTTATGGCACTTGCACTTCTTATCGCTGCTGGATTTGTAATCGTCAGAAATCGAAAGGCATAGTTATTACGAATACAGTAAAGGAATCCTTATAAATGAATATTTACACAAAAAAAGAGCTCTGAGCTCTTTTTTTGTGTAAATATTCATTTTTTTGCTTTATTTTTAAATATAGGATAGGATAGAGGAAATGATATATTTCTAACTTTATTTTTATGAGGAGAGAAAGCCAAGAAGCTTATATTAAAGCTCAAAAATCTACAGAGAATCAAGAGGTATTAAAAGTAATTAATGCTGCCCTTTTAAAGAATTCTCCTGACAAAGAAAGAATTTCTATAGATGAAGCAAAAGAAATTCTGAGTAAATATAAAGCTCTAAAAGAGCCTATTTTTGCTATTTCTAAAGAAAAATTAAAAGATCTTGCTATTGCTGTAGGAATGAATTCCAATCAGAAGACTTATTTTGAGGTTATAAATGCATTGAGAGACAGAGCCCGTACACATGAGTTAACTCCCTCAGAAGTAGCTCATATTGTATGAGATAATCCCGTATCTCCACTAAACGGAGCATCTATCTCAGCGTATCCTAATAAAGATCCGCTTGTATGTAAAGCAGACGATTCACTCTGGCGAGGAGAAGAATGAGTAAGAAAACCAGCGAAGGCAGCAACTCGTCCTTTGGATGAGAAAAAACTAGTACCAATGGCTATGTCTGGAAGACAAGATGAAAAGCTGATAGATAGTAAATATTCTTCTTCGGATATTTCTAGTACGGATAACGAGAAGAAACTATCTGCAAAACTCCATTATATTTCTGATATTGATAGTGATAATAAGACAGAAGTATTAAATGATAATCATTGGTATTGAAAAGATGGACAGACAGATATCTATGGTGAGGCCCAACTTTTGAATCTCATAAAGGACTTTAACGAGGCGGAACTTGACACATTTATACAGAGATTTACAGGAGAATATCCTGATTGGGCGATTGGGGGAAATAGAACAAGAAAAATGCACAAGAAATTTCATGAGAATTTTTCTATAAAAGCAAATGAGGTTGCGATGGTTGGGGCGATGATTTCTCCAAAAGGAGGGTGAGCAGGTCTCAATGCTTTAGTGCAAAACAATGTAGAACAATACTATAATGAACTCACAATAAATAAGGAAGATATACCAGCGATACAGGCACGATTGGAAACACTTCAAAAACAAAACCCATCTCTTTTTGAGAAAACGATGGGGTTACTTGCAACTATCGGTGTGGGAGTACGAAATTTCCCATTTTTCGGAATGCTCGCAGGAGTTGCTGGGGAGAGACAATCTCTTCAAGTTATGAGAACTACAGATAAGAAAGGAAAAGAGCAAATTGGAGTCAATGGGAAACAGCCTTTTTATAAAGATTTCAACATTGGATCAGCGAGTCTGACTGTAAAAGCTCGCCTTGTGGAAGCTGTTGTTTGAGTATATACTGGCGCAGAAGGGCAAAATGTTATTAATAATACAGAGTCATTCATAAAAAATATGGATGAAAAAATTCCTTCGAGTGGGATTGTTGATGCGTTAACAATCGGAACTCTTTCTCCTGCTGAAACGAGTCTTGTAGAAGCCTATAATAAAAATACTAGTAATATCTGACCAGAAGGAAAGAATATTTTGATCGAAGCTCTTGCGAATATGCATATGGTTGAGATGGCTCAGAAAAATCCAGACTGGCACTTTAAGGGAGTAGAGGCAGGTATATCATTCTGGAATCTCCTTCGTGGATCTCCTCCATTCTTTCTCGGGATATTTTTCGAGAAGCTTGAAACTGCTGGAACTGCTAATAATATGAGTAACGCAAATGCTGTGGTAGAATCTGGAGCAAATGCGAAAAAAACATCTCTTGAAGCTATCAGCATTACTATTGATGCTACAATTGATGGTGGGAATAATAAGCAGTTCACGACACAAATTCCATTTCCTGCCGAAGGAACTCCTTTTCATACACAACTTACAGAAATGGGGGCCACTCTCGCGAATGTGAATGGAAAACTTATTATCACGGTTCCAAAAGATACATATCTCGCTTTTGGAAAACGTGAAGTGGTAACGAGCGAGACAGTCTCAACTTTCTATACGATTCAGGAGGCAAAACCAAGTTCTCAAGCATGAGGAGCTCCACAGTTAATATGAAAACCAATCGAAAGCGCTCCATACATTGTACATCAACAACAAGATACATTGGGAAGAAAAGAGATATTACAGGATTTTAAACATCTTTGAGATGCACTTTATCTTGCTCGTCGTCATGATTTTTGAGGGAAAGATAATAATGAATGGGACAAGAAACATGAACCTATGTACAAACAATTTGATACATTCTTTCAATGTGTTTGAGATGAGCAATATCAAGATGCTATCAAAATACTCGCTACTATTAAAAATCCTCATGCCAAAAATCTACGGAAGCTCGTGGATGCTGCGAAAACAGATGATGCAAAACGAAGTATTCTCGTTTCTGCTCTTTCCTTCACTTACGGAGGGAAACATACTCGTGTACTTGATAAAGTAAATGATGTAAATGATGTAATACATGATTATACACAAAAATTATCCGCGGAAGCGAAACTTTGGAAAGGAGCTCAGAATGAAACATCTCGTGCTTTCTTTACAAACGCATTGAAAGGTTTGAAAAAAGGTGGTACTCTCCCTACAAAACAACTGAGTGATATTCCTAAATTCAAAGACAGAATCATTGGGTCTACTATGTGTGCCACTCCACTGGGAGGAGAACATCATCTTGATGCCCTCCCAGGATCTTCTGAAGTATTTGATCCAATATGGATTGATGGAACAAATGGTACTATGTCCGAAGAGAGAAAGAAAGCAATTCTTGAGAAGAGTACTACAACCATCGCTCTGGGAGTTTCTGAAATGAATAAATTCCTCTCTGATCCTAAGGGTGTATTTGCTGGAAAGGAATTAAAGATTACCGATCCAGAATATAGAACGCTTCTTCTCGATAATAAACTGCCAGATAGATTTATTGCTGCCTGAGTAAAAGTGAAAGATCCTGCAATATTCTTCGATGCAATCGCCTGTATTCAAGGAAGTAAATGTCTCAATGATCAAGGAGGAGTCGTACATACGACGATACAAGGCGCACCACCACCAGTAGTTTCTCCAGTGGATGATATTGCAAGTATTGGAACAGGTGCGACAGTGGGAACAAAGGGTGTTACTGTTTGGGCTTTTGATCCATCACTTATGGCAAAAGCTGCGAATAACACCGCTGGAGCGGTCGCAGGTCAAGGTCCTGGAGTTGCAAATACAGGAGGAGTTGCTGCACAGGCTAATGCAGCAACGGTAGTATTAGGAAGATAATAATTTAACCTACCTCTCTATGAAAAAATATATTTTTATAATTGCTTTTTGCATATTTATTAGTATATTATATTATTTCTACTTTTGGAAAAGTACCAGTAGTACTGATAAAATATATACGGAAGTTCCTTACTGAACAACGGCAAATCAAACAGATTTTGTGCAATGAAAGGCACCATAGTGAGCATCTTTCTAAAGATATTTCTTTTATTCATAAATAATTTGTATCATGTTGTATACTCTTTTAAAAAAGATGAGTAAAAAATGAATTATTATTCTTTTTTTCCTTCTTTCTTTTTCAGTAACTCATGCCGCTACGATTCCTGATAATTGTATCGGATGAACTTATACATATGCAAATAGTTGTAATACTTGTGGTATTACAACGGGGTTTCGTCTTTGAATACCCTCAGATATAGCTGATTGGTTTTATAATATTGATGGTGGACAGAAGATTGTGGCGAGCACGAGTAGTGCTCTGGTTACATGAGCACCGACAGCGTGACTTACTATTGTAACACCTCCATCACTCGTATCTGATTATTTTCCTGCATGACTTTGAATGAATGGAAAACAAGAAGTACTTGCATTTATAGGATACGGTTTAAAATTTACCACTCCAACTGCTTCTAGAACTACTCCTATTGGACAAGTTCAGTATATAGTCGATTATTACCAGGCTACTGGAACCACTCCACTTCTTCCACCATGGAAATATGAATCTGGTGCTCCAACGACGAATCCATTGACTGGTATTGTTACACTTAATAATATTGCATATACAGATACTGCTTCTACAAAGTATTATACTCCGTGAACAAAACAGTGACATGCGGAATGTTATACACTTCTCGGATCTTGGTGCTGAGACGGAGTTCTCGATGCGGGATATGAAACATGTGACTCTGCGGATGTAACTCATGCTGGATGGGGAACGGGTGGTTGTAGTGCAACATGTACACCAATTACAACCCCTTTAGTTGCTTGTATCCCATGAACTACCATCTGAGTACAGCCTTCCCCAGTAACCGCAGCAACTGCAGGACTTTGTCCAGCAGGTCAAACGGTCGGAGGATTTATCGGTACCACCGTTGGTACCACCACAAACTATACATGGTCTTGTAATGGATCTGCGGTTGGTGGAACTTGTAGTGCAAGTTATACCCCACCTCCACCTCCAGGTGGTGGTGGAGGATGAGGTGGTGGAGGATGAGGTGGTTGAGGTGGCGGTGGGGGGTGACCGATCTGTCAAATAGGATCCATTACTGGAGTACAGACTGTTCCAGTGACTATGAATACACCTGGTCTTTGTGCGAGTGGTCCATCGGCAGTAAGTGCATTTACAACAGTTTCAACTATAGGAAATGTGACGACCTATAAATGGTCTTGTAATCAAGTTTATGGATGTAGTACAACTTTTGTCGGTGGTGGTTCACTCACTGTTCCTGGTTCGAATAGTTACTGCGGAAATGGTTCTGTAGAACGGCCAAATGCAGCAGGACAATATGAGAACTGTGATACGACTGCTGCATGGTGCGTAAGTTGTAATATCGCACAAACCAATCCAGGTTCCAATGGACCAGGGAAATTGACTATCACTGCTCCAGGGTATTCCTCAGTAGATATCAATGCATTTAAACTCATACTTGGCCATCAAGTTCCCGTGTTTGATCCACAGGATGTGGTCGCATTTGAGACCAATACTCCGATGTATTTACAGGGTAAAACTGCAACTATTACCAATTCCTCTCCGTTCATACAAGGATCAACTGTATCAAAGATAATTAGTAATACAGGAGTAGGTGGAGCGATTCGTTTTAAAACGGGAGAAACACATGATGCTTCAGGAAACATTCTGACTATTACCTATGATGAAAGACTTTACCCATCTTCTATCACTCTTTTCCAAGGATCAGAACCAGGGCTTCAAGGATTTACAGGAGATGCGACCAACATAGTAGGGGATTATGCGGATACCAATATGACACTTCCTATGTTTCTCGGAACAGGATTCTATGCAAGTCTGCAATTTCTCGAAGCTCCATTTAGCATTCGCGTTTCGAAGCCTATTATATCAAATACTGCTGGAGGAAGTGCTTTTATCGGAAGCGCGCTCTGAAATAGTGTCAATGCAGTGACTGTGAATTTTATGACAGCTTTGAAGAATGGAAATTTCACAACGAGCACGATTAATGCAAATTCATCATTTGCCCTTTCTAGCGCTACAACCAGCATATCAAATACTATACTTTCTCAAACAATCGCATCTGGAAGTTTGACAGAAGGACTGAAGATTGCAAATGCATCATCGGTTGGTCTGGTAGGAACTCCGACGATTATCAGTATTGCTTCCGAATATGATATCGATCCAAAATCTGTTCCGCTTGGTGACACGACTAATATTCGAGTTTTTAAAGATGGAGATGTTTCTATCGATGGAACTCTGGATCTGACAGGAGTAAAAACCATCGTCATAGAGAATGGAAATTTGATTATCAACCAAGATATTCGTTATATTGATCCGACGGCGAGTGTCGCATGGATTGTAAAAAATGGAAATATTATCGTAGCAGACAATGTACTCTATATCGCCGGAGTGTATGTTACGCTTGCTGGATCTATTTTGAGCAATGGAGTTTCTACTCCGAATCGTCTTACGGTTGATGGAAGTCTCTATGGAAATACAACCGACCTTGTCAATAATCGATCCTATGTTCGTGGACAAACGGGTTATAGTGCTCTCAATGTTGGAGTGATTGTGAATTATTCTAACCGAGCCATTATGTATCCACCTCCATTTCTCTCGAGTTTCTTGGATCAGTATGCATTACAAAGAGTGGTACAATAAGTATAAACATAAAAAATCTCTCGGAGAATATTTCTCCGAGAGATTTTTTATGTCTGCTCTCATTTTAAAACCCAACGATCCATATCGGTAATTTTTACAGTCACGAGATCTCCTGTTTTAATGCGTTCATCAGCATCGATATATACTTCTTTGAAATTTCACGTTCGTCCGACAAGTTGTCATTCTTTTTCTGCCCCTGTTATGAGAATTTCTTCGGTTCTTCCGAGCATAAGTTTGTTTCGTTTCTGAACCGATGTGTAGAGAAGAGTATTGAGAATATCCCATCGTCTCGCTTTTTCTTCCATAGAAATTTCTTGCCCTCGATTATCTTTTATCATATCAGCTGCACGGGTTCATTTTCTCGGAGAATATCGTGCGATGAAAGCAAAATCAAACTCGCAGATTTCAAAAGCTCGAACGGTTTCTTGAAACTGTTCTTCGGTTTCTCCAGGGAATCCCACGATAATATCTGTTGATATTGCAAAAAGTGAATCCCGAGATCGAAGATATTCCACCTGAAGTCTGAAATCCTCAAAAGTATGTTTCCGATTCATATTTTTAAGAACCTCATCAGATCCAGATTGGAGAGCAAAATGGAGATAATTACACATTTTTGGCAGTTCAAAATGAGCATCGAGCACATCTCGTGTCATATCGTGCGGATTACTGGAAGTGAAACGAATACGATCGAGTCAGGATATTTCATTGATTCACTCGAGAAGTTCTCGAAAAGGAGTTTTCTCTTTATGAGATTGTTCTCATTCGGAAGTATTAATATTCCATTTCAACTCCTCGCTATTCCAAAGTTTTTTCTTCGTTTCTTTCCCATAACTGTTCACATTTTGTCCAAGAAGCGTTATTTCTTTAGTTCCACTCGTCATACATTCTTGAATTTCCTTTATGATTTCTGCTTGTGGTCGAGATTTTTCTCGTCCGCGAGTATAGGGAACAATACAAAAACTACAGAAATTATCGCATCCTGTTTGTATGATGATATTGGCAGATCCAGGATTATCCTGGGATTGCTTGATTTGGAGATATTCATTCCACTTGGCATCATTTCCGATTTCTGTCTTGGTAATGAGTGAGAGTATCTTGGTGAGATAATGAATTTCCTCGATTCGAATTGTAAAATCAACGAGATGAGTTATACCAAAAATTTTATCGTCAGAATTGAAAAATGAGTTTTCATCTGGTATGAGTTCAATATCCTTTGTTGCCTTTCGTTTTCTTTCATTTTCATAAAATCGTTGTTGTAATCCTGTTTTTCGTATCATACAACCAGTTACTCCGACGATGAGGGTTTTATTATTTTTCTCAGCAAGAGCTCGGGCATCACGGATGTAACTATAGACTTTGTCCTCTCATTTTTGCCGTACGGAACAAGTATTGAGTATGAGAACATCCGCTTCATTGCATTCGAGAACTTTTCGGAGTCAGGATTGAAGGAGGATCATATTAATTTTTTCAGAGTCGGCATAGTTCATCTGACAACCAAATGT
>MNYO01000028.1 GCA_001873165.1 Candidatus Gracilibacteria bacterium CG2_30_37_12 | reverse complement strand
TTCTTTGACAAGCCAAATATAGAGGAAGAGAATATCGACGAAGAGGAAACATTCGATATTCGGGTTAAATAGAAAATTATGTGTGGTTAAAAATACAAGTTGTTCTCTTATCTAAGGCACCCAAGTATCAACTTTTATATTTCTCGCTAAATTTGGCTTGTTTTTGACTAATTTACCCCCTTATCTGCCCTCTGGAAGCGGGGTGAAGTAGTCAAAACAGCCACACACTTTTTGCCATTATGCCAAAATATACAAGCACTTAAAAAATATACGTTTAATATCGCCATAGATGATTTCTGATCTGGATACTCTAATTTTTCCAGAATGCTGAAATTTAAGCCCGATTTTCTCAAAATAGATATGAGCTATGTCCGATGAATCGATACGAATCCTGAGCATAGAAGTATCGTTCGTGCTATTGTCTTACTTGCTCATGAAAATGGAATAATGGTTGTAGGAGAGGGGGTTGAAACAGAACAAGAACAACTGGTTTTGGAAAGTATCTGAGTAGATTATTCTCAGGGATATATTTTCAACAAACCAAGTCCAGTTATAGAAAAAAGAGATGATGATAAAACTCATCATTACACTATCTAGAGATACTAAAATGATCTTTCTAAAGAAATACCTATTTATATAAAATAGGTATTTCTAAATGCTATATTTCGAGACCTTAATTTGCTGTAATGTTCGAACTTTTGTGGAAAATTTCGAAAAACTTACCGAGAAATATAAATAATTATCTCATTCATTCCTCAATAATTGTTTCTTCGAAGATCTTTTCAGTAGTTTTATCAGCTTGCGTGAGTGAAGTTTTTTTCCAATCTCATTTCATGAACCATAAGACACTTACGATAGCAACAACTACATTTGTTATCGGGAAGGAATACCAAATTCCCTCTAAACCGAGCGATGTATGTGTGGAAAGAATATAGGCGAGAGGAAATTGAATCACCCATTGTGATAGGAGAGAGATAACCAAAGTTGTCATCATATTTCCAGAAGCACGGAAAACTCCTGTTATTATTAATTGCAAACCCATAAAACCAAATGAAAGTGCAACGATACGCAAAAATGTCGTTCATCCATTTATAATAGCAATATCACTGGGTATAAAAAAACTTATGAGGTATGGAGCGGTAAAATATACTCATATTCCTATAATAGTGAGTAATAGGAATGATATAATAGAACTTGTTTTTGCAATTTCAGATGCCCTCTCTTTATTCTTGGCTCATATATTTTGTCATACTAAAATGGATGCAGTCATGGAAAGTCCCATAGCAGGAATTATTATTACCTGAAGAATATTAGATCATGCTCCATAAGACGCTACCGCAAGTGTCCCAAAACTCGCAATCAGAAAAGTCATAACTACCAGTCATAGAGCACGCGTAGACATTTCTATCGAAGAAGGCAATCCTAAGAAAAAAGCTTTTTTTATATATTTATAGTCAGGTTTAAAATCATGAAGTTTTAAATGTATTCAATAATTTCATCTCAGAAGTATAGATAATCCAACAATAGTAGCAATTCCTTGCGTCAATAATGTTGCCATGGCAGCTCAGGCAACTCACATTACAGGAATCATTCAAAATCCAAATATGAAAAATGGATCGAGCACAAAATTGAAACAAACTGTTCAAAGAACGATATACATAGGTATTTTCACCTGTCACATACCTCTCATTATTGATTGGAACATAACAAATGTAAAGACAAATATGATTCCTATGAATGATACTCTCATGAAACTCAGGGCATCTGAAAATACAGTGGGCACAACTCACATGAGATTCAGCAAGAGAGGTGCTATTATATAACCGATACTTCCAAGAACGAGAGATACAACTACGACCATAAGCAATGTTTGAGCCGCCACATGATTCACCATCTTTTGATTCTTGGCTCCGACATATTGTGATATAAGGGTTGATCATACCACAGCGAAACCAGTACCAAGTGAAATCATGAGAAAGGTAATAGGAAAGCTAACAGATACGGCAGCTACAGCAGATCATCCAAGTCTTCCTACCCAAAAAGCATCGGTTAATTGATAGGCGCTTTGAAGTAGATTGGCGAGTAAAATAGGAATAGCAAGTGTAAAGATAGACTTTATAATAGGTCATTCAAGTGCCATTCTTAGATTTTTGTTTTCCATAATAATTTTTAATTAATGATTTATTTTGGATAAACTAATCATTTTCTTTCATATATCAAATAATTAAATGTATTCGGTATTTCTCTGTAAGATAAATAAAACTCCAACTTCAGAATATGAGATTTTATTTTGACTTTTCTATTCCCCCTTATATACTCGATGTTACTTATTTGTTAAAGAATATATTTATGAATACGCTCATAATCACCGCTCATCCGAGTCAAAAAAATTTTACCAATACTCTTGCAGAAACGTATGCAAAAAATTCTGAGGAACAAGGACGTCAAGTAGAGATTTTGAATCTCTATACCACTGATCTCAAACAGGATTTTCTTCGTTTTGAGAATATACGTGATATGTGAAATGATGAAGTAACGAAGAAGATGCAACAGAAAATTGACTGGGCAGAAGAGCTCGTTTTCATATTTCCTGTATGGTGGGCAGATGCTCCAGCGATTCTGAAGAACTGGATAGATTGCAATTTTGGTGCAGGATTTGCATTTACCTATGAAAATGGAAAACCTGTAGGACTTTTACGATGAAAAACCGCTCGAATATTTGCAACATCGGGAGCTCCTGGATTTGTATATAGTTTATTTCCAGTAAATTATCATATTCTCTGGGGATCTATGAGACTCAAATTTTGTGGGATTAAAACCACTTCTATAAAAGTATTCGGTAAGATGAGTAATATAAACGATACAGATAAACAAGCGATGATTGATAAAGAAATGAAGAAAATCTTTGGATAAAATCTCGACTAAAAAATCACCGTTCAAAGCTGAACGGTGATTTTTTTTATTTTACCATTTTTCGAGAATAATTCTCTTCTCAAATCCTCATCGTTTCTCTCTTTTCTCGAGACGGATGGTTTCAATCTGCTCGGGAGAAAAACCATGGGAATGACCAATAGTAAGAAGTACTTCCATAATATCAGCAATTTCTTCAGCGGCCGATTTATTATCAGGAGCATTGCGAAGTTCTTCTATTTCTTCATCGAGTTTCGTATCGAGAGCTATATGGAATTCTTCCTTTGAAGCAATGTAAAACGATGGTACTCTACCGTCGTTTTTTTGAATAATTTCAGGGATTTTATCTCGAATAAGTTTAGACATAGTAGATATTTTATATATTTAATCATATGCACAAGCTGTTCAGTATCCCTTAGTTTTATGAGTTCCATCTCATACTGATGCAGGAAGATTAATTTCTCCTATTCATGGTGTTTTTTTATTTCTCCCAGCAATGAATTCAAAAAGATCCTGAGCTCATGTTTTGGTAATAGCATATTCAACAGTACTTCATGTTTTAGCCCGTGCTAATACCCCCACGCCATGTCTTAAATTCATCAAAAGTATATTTCCAGTAATCTTGATTTTTTCTCTTCCCAAAATAATTCAAACCGCTTTTTTAATTTCACGTATCCTATGATATACAGCCTTTACTGCATCTATTTTTCCATTTTCTCAATCAGGAGAAGTTTGTACCATGGTAGAAAATCGCTCTGCCTGAGTTTTAAATTCGGTCATTGGGATATCTTTTTTAGAGGATATTAATTTTTCTTTCCACTAATATCATAGAGAAGTGGTGCAGCGATAGCGATAGAAGAATAGGTTCCGACGATAGTACCAAATATGAGTGCGAGGATGAATCCTTTGATAGATTCTGGTCCAAAGAAGAACATAACAACGATAACGATAAATACAGTGAAAGAAGTGTAGATAGAACGAGTCATTGTGTCATTCACAGAATTATTGATAACAGTTCCAAAATCTTTTTTCTTATTTTCGGGAAGACGAAGATTGGAACGGATTCGATCCATAACGACGATGGTGTCATTGATCGAGTATCCGAGAACCGTCAACATCGCTGTTATAAAGAATGTATCAATTTTAAATTCTGGAAAGAAATATGAGGCGATCAAATACAGCCCGAAAGTAACGATTACATCATGAAAAAGTGAAATAGCCGTTACGGAAGCAAAAGAGAAGCTTGAGAAACCTTCTATAGAACCACGGAATGCATAAGAAATATAGAATGAGATCGCAAGAATTACAAGAGCGAGTGTGATGTATGCGGTCTTCTTAATATAGTCACCGAAAGATTCTCCGACATTGATATATCGAGACATAGTTACTTTAAGAGTATTCAAGTTTGTAAATTTATTGGAGATGTCATCTTTGAACTTTGTCTTGAGTCCTTCAAAAGCCTGGTCTGAAATACCAGTAATTTTTGAAAATCCAGCTTCCACAACGAATTTATTTTCTCCAGAAATCTTATATACATTGATATTATTTACTACCTCTGTATTATTATAGACGATACTTTTTTTGGTTTCATCAACTATGGTTTTGATAGCCATAATATCTAATTGTCCAACACTATAGTCATATTCTGCTTGTACTCCACCAGTCATATCAATTCCGAGATTCAATGGAAGTGTTAATGCAGCACCAATAGAAACAACAATAAGGGCGAGGGCGATTCCATAAAATGTGAAACGGCTTTTAATAAAATCAATTTTCATAAGAAAAAATGAGTGAAGAATTAGAATAAAAATAACCCCCAATTTATAAGACGAAAGCTAAAAAAGTCAAAAGAAAAACATATAAAATATTGTGATTTTAGGGGAAATAGCGTATAATATATCTCATATAATACTCCAACCTTCTATTATTTATGCAATACAAGATCCCTGTACAGATAGAAAATGAAGATAAAATCTTTCTCAATTTAAGTCTCCGACAGTTGACTATTATCATGATTGGTGGTGGTTTCGGGTACTCTGTATTTAAATCGCTTGAACCAAATATTGGTGCAGATTTAGCATTGTTCCCAACTCTTATCATCGTTGGTCTGACTCTCGTGATTGCACTATTTCGTCATACCGAAATGACTTTTGTTCCTTTTCTTCTGAACCTCATACGACTCAACCTGAATGTCGGGAATCGTGTCTGGTCCAAGTGAGTCGATAGTTATAACTCTCTAGAAGTCGGATATATCCGCAATATTGAGGAAATACAGTCTGGTGGAATAGATAAAAATAGCCATAAAACCTTTGAGAGCGTAGAAGAGAAACTCGGGAAGTTATAATTATTTAAATATATTCAAATTATGTCCGACAAAACCACTGCTTCTATGAAAGCTGCGAAAACGACTACAAAAGATGCAACGACGCAACGATATCTGCCATTTTCAGAGATACGAGACAATTGTATGATCATGAAAGATGGTTCTTCTCGTATGGTACTTAAAGTTCATGCTGTGAATTTCAATCTCAAGAGTGAGGAAGAACAGGACTCCATTATCATCGGATATCAGCGTTTTTTGAACTCTCTTCGTTTCCCAGTTCAGATTATTGTTCGATCTCTCAAAGTAGATATAGAAGGGTATCTTATGAAACTCAAAACTCTTGCTCTGAAACAGAAGAATTCGCTTCTTCAAGAGCAAACCTATCGATATGTGGACTTTCTCACGAACTTGATCGATATGGCGCAGATTATGAAAAAAGATTTTTATATCGTCGTTCCATATGATACCGATGAGGATCGCAGTGTTCGAGATAAAGGAATTGTGGGAGTCTTCAGGACTTTTTGGGCGGCTATTACTTCCGAAGAAACCGTCACTTCTATTCGAGATAAACGTCGCCGAGCTGATCATATGCGAAAAGGAAATGCCGAACGACTTTCTACGATTAAAACGAGTCTCGAAGGGATTGGAATCAAGAGTGATGAACTTAAAAAAGATGATCTCATTAAACTTCTCATCGGGTACTATAATCCAAAAGTAAACGGAGAAGTAAAGATTAAGGATATGAATAGTGTGGATGTGGAATAAGTAGTTAGTTACCAGATATGAGAGAATAGTTACGAGGAATAAGAAATTATTTCTTTTCTTTCCTCTATTTCCTAACTCCTATAACATGACTCTTTCTTCTCGAACCACTGGAGATCAGGCGGAACTTCTCGCTATTGCCTATCTTCAGAAGCACGAATATGAAATCATGGAAACCAATTTCGTGGCATCGAAAGGTGGGGAGATTGATATAATCGCGAAAAAGGACGGAATCACCGTCTTTTTTGAAGTCAAATATCGAACAGGAGAAAGTCATGGAAGTGCCGTAGAAACATTCACCAAAACCAAGAAAAAACGTTTTCTTTTCGCTTTCCATTGGTATTGTATGAAGCAGAATCTTAGTGAAGATTTTGTCCGAATTGATTTTATCGCCATACAAAAAATGCAAAAAAGTTACCGTCTCACGCATTTTAGAAATGTCGAGATGCGATAAAATATTTCCATTTTCTTATTTTCATACGAAATTATCTATGATTTTTCTTTCTCCTTATTTTTTCTTTCTCCTTGTTCTCGTCCCGATTATTATATGGATCGATTTCAGAGCTCGGAAAAAATGAGTGTATTTTCGAAGTTCTCCGCTCCTACAAAAGATTTATGGAAATGGAAAATGGAAATATTTTTATCTCCCACTTTTTCTAAAAATAGTAATATTTTCACTCTTTGTTTGCATCCTTGCTCATCCCGTAAGTTCTTCAATGAGAACCGATGTTTTTAAAAAAGGAATCGATATCGCGATAGTTTTCGATATCTCCAAATCGATGCTTGCCGAAGATATTAAACCAAATCGCATTACTGTAGCGAAAAAAGTTATGAGTGATTTCATAAGTCATTTCACCAGCGATCGCCTTGCTATCATACTTTTTGCAGGGAAACCATTCCTCTCCACTCCACTGACATTTGATTACACTGCTCTTGTAGATGCTGTAGAACAGATGACAACCGATTCTATTCGTCAGGATATCCCGGGATTTTCTGGAACCGCTATGGGAGACGGACTCCTGGTTGCACTCGATACTTTGAAAGGGGATGAAAAAACCTCCCCTCGCCCTCTGGGAGAGAGGTCGGGGGTGAGGGCTATTGAAAGACGAAAAGTTATTATCGTTCTGACCGACGGTGAGGCAAATATGGGAATCAATCCGACGATTGCTGCGAAACTCGCAAAGGAACAAGGGGTGAATATTTATACACTCTGAATCGGTGATCCGGCAGGAACGGATTTGTATGTAACTGATCGGTTTGGAGAAAAACAGTATTTTCGCGATCAAACAGGGAAACCAATTCGTGCCACTCTCGACGAGAAAACTTTGACAGAAATTGCAGATATAACCGGAGGGCACTACTATAATGCCAAAAATGAAAATTCCCTGACTTCCATTTTTCAAGAACTGGAAAAGCTCACAAAAACAGAGGTAAAAACTACCTCTATTACGGTTCGACATCCTGAATATGAATGGTTTCTCTGGAGCATTATTTTTCTTCTCCCATTTTGGCTCTGGTTGGATTTTAGGAGGTTTGAAGGGGGAATATAAAAAGAAGCATTTCCGAAAGGAAATGCTTCTTTTTATAAAATATTACCATTCAATGAGAACACTTCCCGCAGAACCAGAAGGAGAAGTATTTTGTGCATATGGACCACTATTTGCAATTCCTCATACACCTCACCCTCATGTAGTACATCAACCTCACCCTCAACTTCATGCACCTCATGATCCCCAAGGATTTTTTCCTGTTCCTCCATTACCACCAGTTGCTAAATAACTAAAAGCAGAAGATGCCCCTCCTCAACCACCACCACCAGATCCCCAACCAGTTGCACCATTTCAACCACTTGGATTTCCTGAACCACCTGTACCTCATGCTTGCCAACCACCACCTCAACTTCCTCCTCAACCACCATTACCTACGGTAATTGGATAAGTATTTCCAGGAATAATTATCGCAGAACCAATAGTTTTACAACCAGCAGAACCATCTGTTCCAGAAGTCCCCCAGAAACTTCCTCCTCAACCACCACCTCATCCTTTAACTGTAACAAGTGCATTTGAACATGCATCTACTGGTACATTGAAAATACTAGTAGTAAGAAAGGTTCAAGAACCATGTGTACAAGTAGTTCATCCACTTACACAAATTTTCGTGAAATCACTATAGAATTAGGATATTACTTTTCATGTGGGGCAAGCTCATTTTATGTTATTAAAATACTGCATAAATTTCCCCCCTACTATTTCCCCCCTACTATTTCCCCCGTTGGTGGAGCACTTGGATAGGTTAGAGCATATACAATTCCTGCTATAAAAAGAACAGAAAACAATGAAAAGACCATTGCTCCGGCAATATGTTTCCCAAGCCACTTAAAGAACTGCTTCATATAAGAAGATTTAAAAACTAAAATTATCTGAAATAGTATATCGTTTTTTTTTGTAAATCAAAAGTTTTGTTTTGGAGAAAAGTTTATATACTTGTATTCACATGATTTCTGATTCTTAGTAACTATCCCTTCATTTATACAGCATGAAACATCCATTTCACCTCATAGATCTCGTTGCATTTAAAAAGCTCTCTTCACTTCTTGCAGGGAATTATAAGACTTCTTTTCATGGATCAGGAATAGAATTCGCTGGAATCCGTGAATATAGTCTTGGAGACAATACGACGAGTATCGATTGGAAAGCAAGTGCACGAATGGGGAAAACATATATCAAACAGTATGAGGAAGATCGCGAACGAAAAGTACTTTTCGTAGTGGATATAAGTGAGAGTATGAACTTTGGAAGTAATAAAAAGACCAAAATCGAAACACTTGCCGAAGCTTTCTCGCTTCTTTTATTTTCCTCAGCAGAAAATAATGATCCGAGTGGTGCCTGGTTTTTCTCAGATACTCTTCGAAAGATGTACAAGATACAAAAGGGAATGGAACACCTGCAGAAAATTCATACAGATTTTGATATACTGCTTACTCAAAATGAGCGAGGAATTTCTCATCTGCCGATGGTGGTAGAAAGCCTCTGTCAGAAACGGATTAAGAATCATCTCGTATTTATATTTTCAGATAGTCTAGAACTTCCCAAAGAACAATATCTCCGTTCTCTTTCCGAACAAAATGACTGTATTTTCATTCATATTTTTGATACATTCGAAAATACGCTCGTAAGAGAGAATATTCACATCATTACACAAAATACTGATCTTTTCATAGATAGTTCCGACGAAAAGAAACGAGAACAATATACAAGAGAACGAAGCCAAGAATTGGAAAATTTTCGTCATACTCTCATGAAGCGAGGATTATCATATCTTTCACTGGATGAATCAAAAAATGTGTATGAAGAACTCTATCTCTTTTTCAAAAAGCGACAAAATAGCGGATTATAGGATTTAAAATCCATTTATTTTTGTATTCATTTCAAAATCCACTACAATACCCTCATTATTCTAAATATTTCCTCCCTATGAAAACAAAAACTCCTCACTCGTCTTGTCATTCTGAACTCGGAAAAAGTCCTGTTTCAGCCCTAAAGGATTGCCTATCGGGAAAATCTTCCACTTCATCTCAGAAAATAAGAATATCTTCCCGAGAACAATCCTTTAGGACTGAAAATAAATTCAGGGTGACGAAATACAATGGTTTCACCCTCGTCGAACTCATAGTAGTCATAACTATCCTTGTCATACTCTCTACTATAGCATTCCTTAATCTCTGAGGTTTCCAATCTTCTGCCAGAGATGCTAATAGA
>MNYO01000117.1:7595-9741 GCA_001873165.1 Candidatus Gracilibacteria bacterium CG2_30_37_12 | reverse complement strand
ATGAGATTCTCGAAGTCATTTATCGATATTCCCGTAAGTCCACGGAATATCCGAGGAGATTTCATAGCTTTTTCGAGATTTGAGAGAGTGGAAAACATAAAGAAGATAGTCAGGATACAAAAAGAAGGAGATGAACTCCTTCTTTTTCTCTATTTTTCCATATTTTGCAAGTTTTTCTTTGGGGATTTTGGGATTTTGGTTATTATGGAACGTGTTTATTATCGGTGTAGTTTTTATGCTCTTTGGAATACTGATTATCGCTGAACCAGCACTTATAGCTTACATAATCGGATTTTTCTTTATTCTCATCGGCGTGAATATATTCCTCGTTTCCAATGTGTTTAAGAATGGAAAGAGAGAAAGTATTAAGTTCTGAAAATATGAAATTTTTCGAAAATAAAATATATTGTACTGCACAAACGAAATACTTATGGAAATTTTCTCACTCATTCCCATTACTATCATTACTTTTCTCCCCATTCTTTTATGGGGATATATATTTTCATATCTTGATAATTCTCCGCTCGGAGCTCGGAGATTTGGGCTTGGAATTATCGCTGGAGCGATTTCGGTCGTGCCAGTACTTTTTATGAATGATATCATGACTTTTGCCAATTTGGTACATTGGAATATATTCCCTCTCCTTATTACTTCAGGAAATGAGACAGGGATTATGTTATCGCTTTTTGTGACTATAGGGCTCATTGCTGTGAGTATATTTACTTTTTCACTTGGGTTGTTCTCTTTATATATAGGGAAAGTTTGGAGGATTTTCCTCAGAAATACCAGTATTATTCTCTTTATTGGCGTACTGTTTACTCTTTTTCACCTCATACTATTTAAACTCGATATTTTTAATGCACCTCTTTCAGGTGGAGGAGTGACGATTGCTGGAACGGTATTTGGGACGCTGAAACTTGTTCTTTTTTACTATATTATCATCGCAATCATCGAGGAATCGAGTAAGCATTTTTCAGTACTTTCAAGCTCATTCCCTTATATAGATTCGGTGAAAAAATGAGTACTTTTCTCCGTTTTCATCGCTCTTGGCTTTGGTTTTATAGAGAATATTCTCTATCTTAAGAATGTAGCAGAACAATCAGGAATTTGGAGTTCTGGAGTTCTGACAACTTGGATATTTCGCTCGATTTTCTCACTTATGACACATATTATCTGTAGTGTGATTGTTGGACTTTATTTTTCTCGTGCACTTCTGAACTATACTACTCTCCCAAGGATGATGCCTTATATAAAAACACTTCTTTACGGATTCTTATTCTCGATACTCATACACGCGATCTTTGATATATCGCTCACTATTGGGTTTACTGGGATTATATTTATTTATTTCTTCGGTTCATATTTAGGGATTACTCGTATATTTTATGAGGAAGAATAAAATTCGCAATGACATATATCTAACCTTCATTTCCCCTTATGCTTTCTATTGTTTCTACTCCTATTTGAAACCTTGAAGATATCACTCTTCGAGCACTTCGTACGCTTCGTGAAGCGGATATTATTACTTGTGAGGATACACGAACTTCCTGAGTTCTCCTCAATCATTATGAAATTAAGAAACCACTTATTTCTTTTCATGCGCATTCATGAGATGTGAAAGTAGAGAAAATTATCGCACTTCTCTTGGAAGGGAAACATGTGGCACTTATATCTGATGCGGGAACTCCTGGGATTTCTGATCCAGCTTATATTCTCGTGAAGCGAGCAATCGAAGAAAATATAACGATCGTTCCTATTCCTGGTGCATCTGCGGTTCTCTCGGCACTTGTTGGCTCTGGAATGCACATGCACGATTTCCGATTTCTCGGATTCCTTCCCGTGAAAAAAGGGCGTGAAACTCTGTTTAAATCTCTCCAGACCAAGACATATACAGTAGTTATTTACGAATCTGTTCACCGAATTCTCCGTACGCTTTCCGATATGGAAAAGTATCTCTGACCCGATCATCCAATCGTTATCTGACGAGAACTCACCAAAAAATTTGAAGAATTTAAACACGGAACCGTGAAAGAATGTCGTGAATACTACGAGAAAAATGTTTGCAAAGGGGAATTTGTGGTAATATTTTAGAGACATAAATAAGTCCAGATTACTCTGGACTTATTTAATGATATTTTTTAAATAA
>MNYO01000117.1:0-7588 GCA_001873165.1 Candidatus Gracilibacteria bacterium CG2_30_37_12 | reverse complement strand
TCTTCTTATCCTTCACTTACGACATCGGCCATGTTCATAATCGGTTGCATGATACCAACTGCGATAAATCCAACTACTATTGCCATGGAAACGATAATAATCGGTTCAAGAAGTTTATTGATAGAATTGATAGTAGTATCTACTTCTTCGTCATAGAAATCTGCAATTTTGAGAATAATAGTATCGAGTTTTGCAGTTTCTTCTCCGACCTTGATCATCTGTACGAGCATATCTGGAAAGAGTCGATCATCCTCCAAGCTTTCCCCGATTCGAATACCTTTTTTGATATCTTCTCGCAGAAGAAGGATACGCTGACGATAGACTTCATTATCTACAACATCGGATACGATTCGAAGAGATTCTACGATGGATATACCACTCGAAAGGAGATTAGAAAGAACCCGAGAAAATTTTGAGAGAATAACTTTTTGCATAACACTTCCCATAATAGGGAGACGCAGCATAATCTGATCGAATCGATATTTCCCCGATTCCGTTTGTTTCCAAAATGAAACTGCCACTACAAATCCCACGCCCCCTATAATGACTGCCCACCAATAGTTTACAAAAAAATCACTGGTTGCAATCAGAAACTGAGTAAGAGGAGGGAGTTTACTTTTATCACCAAATATTTCAACGATTTTTGGTACAACCATAGTCATAAGTACCATAATAGATCCAATCATAACCACTACAATGGCTGCTGGGTACATAAGAGCTCCTTTGAGTTTCTTAGTCATTCCAGAGACTTTTTCTACTTGTTCGGCAAGTTGTAGAAGAGAAAGATTGAGCTTTCCAGTTTTTTCTCCTGACTCGATAATAGAACATTCAGAATCAGAAAAATTTTCTCCATAATCACGAAGAGTCTGACTCAAATTTTTACCACTTTTGATCCCTATAATGATATTCGCATATGCTTTTTGTAAGAGTAGATTTTTTTCTTGTTTTTCAAGAATCGTAATGGACTTCATGATAGAAAGTCCCGCATTGACCATTGTGGCAAGCAATCGAAAAAATATAACTTTTTGCTCTGTCTTGATTCGCTGTTTCGATATCATCCATGCATCAATTGTATCCATACTAAAACCTCAAGTTTCCTTGATAACTTTCGCTTCATTTTTAGTATCTAGAATGATAAAATCGGACATATAGGGAAATTATTATGATTAGTTATATTTACTCTTCTTTTGCTGCTGTATAGACTTCTGTAAGAGAGGTGAGACCAGTAAGAGCTTTCATAATACCATCTTGTTCGAGAGAGATCATTCCATCACTGATAGCAACTTCATTGATAGTAACACCACTGGCTCATTCGAGAATAAGTTCTTTGATTTTTGGAGTAATCTCCATGATCTCGTAGATACCAACTCGTCATTTGTATCCACTCTGATTACATTTTTCACATCCACCTGGTTCATAGAATGTTGGATTGGCAAGAATTTCTTTGGAAACACGAGAATTGAGTTCTTCTTTGTCGGTTCGTCCAATGGCTCTTTTGAGTGATTGTTTCGTACGTTCATCGAGATCGTTGACCGATATAGGTTTTTTACAATCACAAAGTCTACGAATGAGACGTTGTGCGATGATAGCATTGATAGAAGCAGGAAGGAGAAATGCTTGAATTCCCATATTGAGAATACGAGTAATCGTTTCTGCAGCAGAATTCGTATGGATAGTGGAGAGAACGAGATGTCCTGTAAGAGAAGCCTCAATAGCAATATTAATCGTTTCAGAATCACGGATTTCTCAGACCATGATAATATCAGGATCTTGACGAAGAGCGGTACGCAGACCTGCCGCAAAAGTATAACCAATCGTTGGAAATATCTGGCTCTGATTAACTCCATCGATAGTATTTTCGACTGGATCCTCAAGAGTCATAATATTGACATCTGGTTTATTGAGCTCTGCGAGACAAGAATAAAGAGTAGTGGATTTTCCTGATCCTGTTGGTCCAGAAGTAAGGATAATCCCATTAGGAAGAGCAATGGCTCGAGCAAGGATTTTTCCATTTTTTCCTTCGATACCAAGCTTCTCGAGCGGAGGAGCTTTCTTGCTCTTATCTACGATACGCATAACAATCTTTTCTCCTACAACAGTCGGAAGGGTAGACACACGCATATCAAGTCATCTTCCCTCAAGTGTGATAGATATACGACCATCTTGTGGAATGCGTGATTCATCGATTTTTAGATTCGCAAGGATTTTGTATCTTGCCACGACTTGTGGATGAAGAAAAAGTTGATATTCAAGAACTTCCTGAAGTACTCCATCGACACGATAACGAATGCGTATAACATTGGAAAGAGGTTCGATATGAATATCTGAGGCTCCTATATCCGCGGCTGCGGATATGATAAGGTCACAGATTTTCTGAGCATTATCTCATTTATATATTTCCTCTTTGAGGAGATTGATGAGAGCATTTTCCATAATATAATATATTATTTAGTAGTAGATGTTTTTTTGGCTTTTTCTAAAATAGCATTATTTCTGAGATAGATAATTTCTATTGTCTGAAGAGAAGTATTGATATCATTAATATTATCAATATCTTTCGTTACATCTACTGTTTTAAATCCATTGACCTGTGTTTGAAGTTTAGTGAGATTCTTTGTGAGTCCTTTGATAGTAGCAATAGCGTTAGCAGTTGCCGTCTCATTACAGAGAGGATTTCCAGGTTTCACACATAACATACCTTTTTCTTGTACTGACTTTTGTAGTCCTGTAAATTTTGCGCTTACAAGAGATCGTAAAAAGAGAATTTTTTGATAGTCCATCCCTTCTACATAGAAATTAAGAGTAATACTTCCTTGATTACTTGCAGCGTAAGAGGCAGGGATGTCAGTAAGAGAAAGCGTATCGATAGTTATAAGAAGATTGGAAAGTCCAGATAATCATTTTTCGCCTCATCCAGTACGAGTTTCTGTTGTATTTGGGATAATTTTTCCATTACGAATAGTGATACCTCCTGATTTCTGTACTGCGTCAATGAGAGCGAGGATATTACTATTCCTTCCTTTAAAATCGAGTGTTATTTTAAAGCTTCCGATATTTACAGAGGTATTACTTTTTTCTGGAAATGTAATATTAGAAATACCAATGGGAGCATAACTCGTCAATGAGTATTTTCCAAGAATATCCTTTTCTATATAAGTAATAAAACTCGCGAGCGTTACTTGGTTATCTATACTATCATCAATGCTTCTATTGGAAGAATTTACAAAGACAGGGATAATATTCCCGAGAACAGAATTGATTTCTGTTATTTCTTTATCAATGATACTCATTTTAGTAGTCTCATCGAGAAGCCAGTCGAGATAATCTTTTTTAATGCCAGTAGGTTTTTTTAGTACTTCATTGAGTTTTGTTGGGTCGGTAAAAATAACATCAGGAATCTCTTTTTTCTTTCCGGATTTATTGAGAAGTTCTGTGAAAGAATCCTTATTTACTCCATCGGATTTGAGAGAAGAAGCATTGTTAATAGTAGTATTTACTTGAGTAACCGTTGCGTTTATTGTATCATATTGCGGTATGATATAGACATATATGTAAATAAGACAACCGAGTAATACAAAGGCATTGAGAGCAATACCTTTTACAAAACGATCTTTCTTTCTTTTATCCATTACTTCCATAATTACATTTTATTAACAACTAAATATTGTAGTTTTAAATTCAGTGAAGTCTGTGTTAAAAAAATATTCTTAAACCCTTCAGGACTGCTAAATTCTGAGATATCAAGTGTTTTTGGATACGAAAGAAGTTGTAGATTGTTCTTTGGATCACTGAGTCTTGTTATAAATTCCATTGCCGTCTCTCGAGATGTTTTTGTTCCTAATCCTATAGGAGCAAGAAGAGAGCCCCCATATACCTGACAAGATACAGAGAATACTCATTTTTCATCGATAGAAAATGTTTGACATTCAATATCTGCCCCTCGGTAACTCGTTTTATTTTTAACATCGAGAAAATTTTGCACAGCGTCCGTGATTGAAATTCTCGAATTTCCTGTGTGTTCCTCTATGAACTGTACTTTCGGTGAATTGACAATATTGAGAGATTGCATGAGTTTTGGTACCAAAATAACAAGATTCTCAATAATCTGTTTTTCAAGTTTTTCTTTTTTGGCCGTTACCTCGGAGGATATCATCAAAGGAGTCTTACATTCAGCATTATCATAATTTTCTATTCCGTAGGAGAGATAGGGGCAGATAGGAAGATTGGCAAATAAAGAATTATTATCTGCGGAACGAGCATATACATCGATACTAAGAAGAATAGTGACAATGATCCCTAGGACGAAAAGTTTTCCGCTTATTGAATAAACTATTTCAATAGGGTCTTTCTTTTCTTTTACCTTCTGGGTTCTTTCATTAAAATCGAGTTCATTAATATCTCCAGAGAGTTCATTGAAAATATTTCCAACTTTCTGTGGATCCTCAGAAAATTCGATATAATGTGCTTTTTGTTCTGTATTGTTTGCTTCTTCCATAAGAGAGAAAGAATGATGAATTAAACTTACTGAAGCAATAATAGCACAAATACAAAAAATTTACAAAAAAAACACTTTACATCTTCTTTTTTTTCAGCATCTCTAAGAATATCTCTTTGGTTCCAGAACGAATTTTTATACCTTCGGGAAATCCAGCCTTTACTTTTTCTCCCCAAGCGGAGTTGATTCGAGAGTCCAGAAGAATAATAATTCCTTTATCGGTCTTGGTGCGAATAAGCCGCCCAAGTCCTTGTCGAAGTTTTATAATCATAGCAGGCAGGGAATATTCTGAAAAACTATCTCGATAGAGTCGAGATCGGGCGATAAATACAGGATCAGTCGGAACAGCAAATGGAAATTTGTAGATAATAAGTGTTTCGAGATTTTTCCCAGGAATATCGATTCCTTCCCAGAAACTATCGGTTCCGAAAAGTGCCGAAGAATCAGAATGTTGGCGGAAATATTCAATCATTCTCTGTCGCCCCCCAGAAAGTCCTTGCGTCATAAGAGTGACTCCTTCTTTTTTCAAACGTGGGTTAATCTGAAGAAAAACTTCTTTTATACTCATAAAGGAAGTAAAAAGTCCGAGCGTTCTCCCTCGAACTATTGAGAGAATGTCTCCGATAAAATCATGTATTCGTTCTCGGTCAATCGTATTTTTAATCTCTCCAATATCGGAGGGGATAAAGAGGAGTGCTTGGCTTGCATAATCAAAATCGGAAGCGAGTACGTGTTTTGAAAAACTCTGCATAGAAAGAGATTTTTCTATATACGAAAAATCTCCGTGCACAGAAAGGGTCGCACTAGTTGCAACACAGGCATCGAGTGAATTATAAAGACGATTATCGAGAACTTTTCCAACATGTAGAGGGGTAATAGAGACAGATATTTCCCCATTTTTGAGAGTGATAATCTTGATGAAATCTTTTTCCTGTTCACGGAAAATAGTTTGCAATATTTTCAGAGCTCATTCTATAGAACTAATGGGTCGATCCATTTGAACGTAGAGTGCTTCTGGTGCGCCATAGAGATGTGTGATAAGTTCATGGATACGATCCGCAAGCGCATCGAGAATCCGAGATATTCCTCCCACTCCTTCTTGTTTAAAAAAGTTAGGCTCCAGAAGTGTCTGGCTATATTTATTGTCCTGGGACTGAGGAACTCGAAAAGCCAGATAGCGATAGAGTACATCGAATGTCATGCCAAAATTGAGCACGATCGATTCACTTATTTCTTTCAATTCTGGAAATATAAAAGGATCGGCAACAGGTTTGCTTTTTTGTCGTTTGATAATGAGATCGATACCAGTAAGCGCCCCTTCAATATCGGAAAGTGTGGTTGCAGATTTGAGTGCATCGGTGGCAACTGCCTCCAAGTTATGAACCTCATCAATTACGAGAAATTTAATGTCGGGAAGTATTTTGGAAGGTGCATCATCAGTTGTTTCTGAGAGCAGAAGTGCATGATTAATGATGATAATATTGGCAGTTTTTGCATCCTGACGAACTCGGTAGAGAAATTCTTCTTTTCGATATGGATTTTCGGGAATAAGGACTCGACGATCATTAGATCGGAGCTTATCGATGATACTGTATTCTTGTCCGTACCAAGAAAGTTCGTCCAGTTCCCCGTACTCCGTTTTAGTTAACCAGAAGAGGAGTTTTGCTACGACAATGTATTCGATTTCTTCTCGTAAATTTTCATCGATATATTCGAAGAAGAGAAAAATACTTAAATAATTGGAACGTCCTTTGACTTTGGTGACAGAAAAATCTCCGATTTCTTGAGCATCGCAAAGAGAGCGCATTGCTGGGATATCTTTTTCGAAAATCTGATCTTGAAGGGTTTTTGTATTGGTGGAAATATATACCGGTTTTCCGGTCTGAATCGAAGTAATAATAGCAGGAATCCCATATGCAAAAGTTTTCCCAACTCCCGTTGGTGCTTCTATAAGGAGGAGTTCTTTTTCCCGAAAAGCGTGCGTGGTGAGGTCCAGCATCTTCCCTTGCTCTACTCGTTCTTCCAGAAAACTGTTGAAGAATTCGTTCTTCAAATTTATATCTGCGACTTCTCATTCTCCGTACGTACTTTGTACGGATCATTCTAAATCTTGATCCGCATTCGAATTACTTCCTTTTTGAACAGTTTTCATATTTCTTTTTCCACCTTTTTTCAGTATCTCTTTCCAGGAAATATCCAGATTTTCATCGTGGAAAAACTGTAATTCTGGTACAGCTCTTCGGCGATCAATGATGAGTTTCTGGATTTGATTGAGAGAAACGGCTTTTCGTGGAAATCCTGCATATTGTAATACATACCCAATGGCACTATCTGTAGAAAAAGCAGAAGCGAGATACGAGAGAATCATACTCTTCTCTGCTGTTGCATTTTTCATTTCCTCTATACAGTGTTCGAAAAGTATAATCGTTGCTTCGCTATCGGCGAGAGCTCTATGCGCTCCATCGAAAGATTTCCCGAAACTCTCGAGGAGACTTCCGAGGTTTAAACTTTTCGCATCAAAGAAGAGGATTTCCGCGATTCGGAAAGTGTCGAGCAGTGGACGAGCACCGACATCGATTCCATATTCTCGGAAAAAGGAAATGTCAAAATCGACATTGTGCCCGAGTAGGGGAGTTCATTCTGTGAGAAACTCCAAAATCTTCGGACGAATATCTGAGAAAAAAGGAGCATCTTTCAGATCTACATCGGTAATGCCCGTGATATTGACTGACTCAGCAGGGAGAGAAAAACCAGGATTTATAAGCGTCGTATAACGTTCGAGAATACCTGTTTCGTCGAACTTTATCATAGCAATCTCGATAATGGCGTCATTTTTCGGATTGAGTCCAGTAGTTTCGAGGTCAAAAGCAATAATAGGAGGCATGAGAATAATGAATGGTGAATTCCTACTTCCACCCTTTTCCAGAAGGAAAAAGTGAAGAGAATATGATATAGAATTATTGCTGATTATAGAAGAAAATAAGGAAACTCCAAACATAAAAACCAGAAAAAATAAAAAAGATTGGACAAATCAGAGTTTTTTTATACAATACGCCCACATTTCCAAGAATAGAGATGTAGATTTCCTCGTGG
>MNYO01000105.1 GCA_001873165.1 Candidatus Gracilibacteria bacterium CG2_30_37_12 | reverse complement strand
ATAATGCGTATGTTTCGAAATCAGAAATACTTTCTGGTACTGGACTTGTACTACTCTCACTTCTCTCCAATTTCGATAGTACTGTTGGAACCTTCCCATGATGTGATACGAAAGATATCAAACTCCCGAATGGTCAAATCTGGGCGGCTTGTAATCTTGGAGCGACGACTGCCTATGCCAATCAGACACTTACGAATTGTGGTGGAGGAGCAACCGACTGCGATATATCACTTCGTTCTACTATTGGATCCTACTATCAATGGGGACGTAATAACAACATAACACTTCAGGGAACTCCGACCGCAACTCTCGCTCTTTCTGGAACCCTCGCTGGAGGAGTGGGACATTCCAATTTCATCACTAACGCAGTCTCCCCATACGATTGGATTGCGACACAAAATGATAATCTCTGGGGAGGGGCTGGAACCACCAATACTGCTGGAACTTTTGCCTCTCAAGGTTCTCCTGCTGCGATGCAAGGACCGTGCCCAGCTAGTTACCATGTACCGACTCAGTTTGAGTGGTGCTCTGTGGCTCAGTCTATCAACCCAGCACTTACCTGTACTTCGGCTTGGCAGAATGATACTTCGTTTGCAACCGCTCTCAAACTCCCACTTTCGGGCTACCGCTATACCTCTACCGCTGGCTATAACTATCAGAGCGTGAGTGGGACCTACTGGTCTTCGTCCCCGTATGGTATCTACGGCTACAGTGTGAGCTTTAGTGGTACGCAGGTGTACCCGTTGTATTACAATTATCGCTCTTACGGGTTCAGTGTGCGTTGTCTCAAAAACTAGGAACAAAAGCAAGGAGGCAGTTTTTCGAGATGAAGTTTCGTTATTCGACCCTTCATTCTCTTTGTCTCTTTGATTCAGTAAACCTCACCCGACCTCTCCTTAGTAAGGAGAGGAGTAAATATCCTCTTTCTTGTCAAGGAGGGGTTAGGGGAGGTCATTACATATACCACTAAATAAAAAATACTATGGCTACCTATGATAACTTGCCCGTTTATAAGGCGAGCTATGATTTATTGGTGGAGATTTTCCGATTCGTCAAAACCTTTTCGAGAGAGTACAAACATACGCTCGGAGAGAGTATTAAAAAAGAAATGATTATATTAATTAGTCATATCTATCGGGCGAATTCAGATGTCTCCAAACGAAAAGAACATCTCTCAGGTGCTCGAGAGAGCCTCGAACTTATCAGGCTCTATCTTCGACTCACGAAAGACTTGGATCAAATCAATCTGAAGAGTTTCGTATTTCTTAATACGATTATCGAATCGGTATCGAAACAACTTTTCTCTTGGCAGAAAAGTTGTTAATCTCACCTAATGCTCCAGAGTACCCCCTTCGGAAGCCTTTCCTGAGAAAGAAGAGAAAATAATCTTTCTTTACAAAGGAAGTTGGAAGAGTAAGAAAATATTTTCCGGTCAGAGTCGGCACTTCTAAGGAAATGCTCGAGAGAACCGTATCCTAGTTGATGGCACACTTCCGAAAGGGAGTAATAAAAGATACGTATATCCTTGTTTTGGATGTACCTACAAATCGAGTTGCCATTTTTTCGGGCAACCGCAATAACTCTACCGCTGGCTATAACAATCAGAGCGTGAATGGGAACTACTGGTCTTCGTCCCCGTATGGTATCTACGGCTACAATGTGAACATTAGTGGTACGCAGGTGAACCCGTTGAATAACAATAATCGCTCTAACAGGTTCAGTGTGCGTTGTCTCAAGAACTAGGAATTGATTTTACCTCACTCAACCTCTTCTTTATAAAGAAAGGAGTTTAATTTCTCCTCCTTCCTAAGGAGGAGAGGGAGGGGGTATATTTTTTAATATGAAATCAATGGAAATTACCGAGCTTTTTGAAGCCTATTATGAGTGCCGACGAAACAAACGTGGCACAGCAAATGCACTCGCATTCGAACTCGATTATGAGTCAAATCTTCTTGCTCTCCATGGGGAAATCCAGAGTGGAACCTATGAGATAGGAAAATCCATCGCTTTTATTGTGGACAAACCCGTCAAGCGTGAGATATTCGCAGGCGATTTTAGGGATCGGATTATCCATCATTATATCATTCGTAAACTCAATCCTGTTTTCGAGAAACTTTTTATTCACGATTCATATAGCTGTCGCGAGTGAAAGGGGACGCTCTTTGGGATACGGAGAATCGATCGATTTTTACGGCAGGCAACTACTAATTATACGAAGGATGCGTATGTGTTGAAACTTGATATACAGGGATTCTTTATGGGCATCGATCGGAGTATTCTCCTCTCTCAGATTTTCCGTATCATTGATGAAAAGTACCTATGAGATGACAGGGATGAGCTTTTTCAGCTCTGCGAGAAAGTTATCCTTAACGACCCGACCAAAAATTGTACCATAAAAGGAAAGAGAGAGGATTGGACTGGTCTACCGAGATCGAAAAGTCTCTTTTTTTCAGCTCCTGGAATTGGTCTCCCGATTGGGAATCTGACGAGCCAGATTTTCGCAAATCTCTATCTTCACACACTTGATGTATTTATAAAAAAGGAGCTTAAGATTCAGTATTATGGGCGATATGTGGATGATTTCATACTCATTCACGAGGATGCCGAATACCTCAAGGGGTTGATTATTTCCATCCGGACATTTTTGTCGGAGTATCTAAAACTCGAACTTCATCCGAAAAAGATACATTTTCAGCATGCCACGAAAGGGGTTGCTTTTCTCTGAGCATATATCAAACCCCATAGGATATATGTCGGGAAACGAATCAAGGGGAATTTTTTCCAAACAATCGAGGAGATAAATCGTATGATTACTGGAAACGCCAATATCTTACAGGATTTGAAAACACAAAAGCTCTTCCTCTCTAAAATTAATTCATATCTCGGACTTATATATCACTACGATAGTTTCACTCTTCGAAAGAAGTTCCTCTTTTCTCTCCATGCTTTGTTTTGGAACCATTTCTATATCTCCGAGCAATATCGGCTGGTCGTAGCGAAGACGAGAGAATGTTTTCGAGATACGTAGAATTAGGGAGACAATAAGGAAGACGAGAGAAATATATATTCTTACAACCCACATCCATCACTCCCCCAACCTTCGGCGATTGCTTCTTGTCCTCGCACAAGTTTCATACCGAGGAGTGTCGCATGTTCTCCTCTGATTCGCGTAAGTACCGCATCTATATCTTCAAGACTTTCGATCGATACGAGTGATTTTCGGTATTCTTTGACTCCCGCAAATCCATGAAGATATTGAACGAGGTATTTGCGACTTTCAAGAATCCCTTTTCGTCATTTACATTCTACGAGGAGTTTTCCATGTTCGTGCATAATAGTAAGGATTTCTGCAAGAGTAGGAATATATCCGCCAGGAAGGAAACACCAAGGGTTTCCGAAGCTTGCTCGTCCAATCATAAATCAGTCAAGGAGATATGGAATAACTTCAATCTTCGTGTTCAAAGACTCCGTTTCTCGCTCTCCGTACAAGTCGTACGGTTCGCTACGATACTCGTTTTTCGCACGAATATTATCGTTCTTTCATATCTCTGAAGGTTGTGTAATTCTCTTCACTCCATCGTTATAATCTAGCACATCTCCATTTCCAATAACGGGGATGGAAAGATGTTTTTTGAGCTCATATATACCAGTCCAATCGGCTTGTCCATCGAAGGCTTGTTGATAGGTTCGTCCATGGATGCTTATGAGGTTTGCTCCGGCATTTTGGAGTCCTTGTGTAAAGGGTATAAGGTGTTCTTCCCATCCTTTCCATCCAAGCCGGGTTTTAACCGAAACAGGGATGCTTACTGCTTTACTCATCTCTTCGATGATACGAAATGCTGTATCGGTATTGATCATAAGACTGGATCCATGTCCGCTTTTTACGACTTTTTTAGCAGGACATCCCATATTCACATCGACTCCAGCAGCTCCAGCTTGCTCGATAAGGATAGCAGCTTTACGAAACATTTCAGGATCTTTTCCAAATATCTGGATGATGAGTGGTTTCTCACTGGCATCGTGAGCGAGAGCGGTTTGTTGGAGTTGTTTAGAGTGTACCAGTCCATCAGCACTATAAAATTCTGAAAAACACACTGTATCTGGTGCGATTTTTTTGACGATTTGACGATAGGGACTGTCAGTATATCCATCCATCGGTGCGAGAACTGAGATAGGACCAGTTGCAGCGAGATTTTTCCAGAAGTCTTTGGACATAAAAGATATGATGAAATTTGATAAAAACCCATAAACTATGAGTCAAAAAATGATTGTCGTCAAGCGAAAAGGATCTTCAATATTTGGAGATTCTCGGGTAGGTGTGGTAGTATACACATATCAGGGAAAAATCAACCCTTCTTATCAAATAAATACCAAGAGTCTATGGAAACAAATACTGCAAAAACTTCTATCCGAGAAATCAAACAGATGGCGAAGAAAAATATTTCATCCACACATATGTTTTCAAAAAATATCCCATCGCTTGGGATTATTGCCATCAAAGACCCTATCAAGCGGAAATTTGTTTCTGAAGGAATCTCTGCGATCGGGCTCGGCGCTATTATTATTGGAAATAGCGAGAGTATGAATATTCCAAATATTGTTTGCGTGGAAAAGATTTCTCAAAATGACCTCATAGGTTTTGATTTTTTTGTTTTTGATAATGAACACGAAGGAGTAGATATTACTCAGTATATGAAAGTCGGGATTGTACCGATTATGCCAGAGAAGAATGTATTCTCTGGGATGCTTCGTGAGTTTAATCCTATGAAATTTGAAGGCAATGGTTTCTTTTGGAATTCAGAGAGTCCCTATTGTATATTCCAAAAAGTGGTTGCCTATACTGAAAACATTAAATTTCCCGAGGATCGGCGGGTTCTTCTGAAGAACATAATGGGAACGTTTTAATAAAAAAAATCTCTGCGAAAATTTCGCAGAGATTTTTTTTATTGCTGATTGTCTTTTTGGATTTTTTCCTCTTTTTCTTTTACGAGTATATCTTTTATTTCTTCCTCTTTTTCCTCTATGATTATCTTCTTCTTCTTTTCTTCCTTTTTTACATCTTTTTTAGGAACAATGTCTTTTTCTCCGCAATAAGGACAGAGTGCCCAGTCAGTGTGTATTTTTTTCTTGCAGGAAGGACAAGAAATGGTGAGTTCTAGAGTACATTTTGGACAGAATTTAAAATCTCGCGATACTTTATGATTACATCCAGGACAGTGATAGAATTCCTCGACATCATCGATTGTTTCTTCTACCTCTTCCTCCTCATAGTATCGTTCGAAAAGAGTGGTTCCAGGACGGATGAGGAGATAGATGGGAAGTCCAAAGAGTGGAGTGAAAAAGAGCATAATGAATATGGAAAGTGTCTGTAAAAGTATATTCGTTGTGCGATTGGTGATATCTTTAATAACCCAGATAATAAAAGCGGCCCAAACGATAAATACATATCCGAGTGCGATCTTGATTCCTATATCGAGATTCATATTGGCAGATATTCCAGAAAAAAGAGATATAAAGAAAACCCGAGCAGTTTCGAAAAGTGTGATAAAAGTATCCATATTGTGAAAAGAAATTTGAGAGATAAATACGAAAAACAATATGAGAGAGAGTATATAAAAAATATACCTTTTGTCCATTTTTTTAAAATTTGCACTTTTTGGACTTCTCCCTATAATCCCCGTCATTCTCTAGTATGTTATTTCACCACATGAACCTTCGATCTTACCTTCTTTCACAGTCTTTTCTTTCAAAACTTCCACTCATTTTACTCTGCGTTATTTTCTTTGTTCCGATTATACTTCTCAATATTAGCTATCGACTCGGTATTCTTTTTATTGCATTCTATATCTCCTATTGGACTGTGAAAGTATTTGAATCCTATTACTATATTCTCACTTCGTATATAACCCTCCTTCGTACCAATAAACAGGATTATTCTGACTATCCTGTTATTCTCCATGAGGCAAAGCATTTGAAACATATCGTTATCGTTCCTATTTATACCGAACCATATGATGTTATCGCGGAAAATATAGAATCCATTATCGCGAATGACTATCCATATAAAGAGAATATTGTCGTACTTCTCGCGACAGAAGAGCGTGGTCCTGGAGCTCGAGAAAATGCGGATAAAATCGTAGCTCATTTTTCCAAGATTTCCCCCATACAGGTGGTAAATATTGTCCACCCAGCCAATACTCCTGGCGAAGGAAAAGTAAAAGGATCCAATATTACCTATGCCATGAAACAGTATATGGAGATGGAGGAATTAGATGACCATATGACTTTTGTTTCTACGATTGATACCGATACACTTGTGGAAACCAATTTCTTCCTTATTGTGAGTTATACATTTCTCTCCACAGAGCACAATCAAAATGCTATTTATCAATATACTCCTGTTTATGCCAATAATTGGCATAAAGGAACATTCTTCGCTCGGCTCATCGCTATGGGAACGACTTTTTGGCAACTTTCTGAATCTCAAAATCCAGAGTTTTATCGAAATTTTGCGGTCTATGGACAATCGCTCTATTGCCTCAAGAAAGCTGATTTTTGGTCTCTGACGAGTATTGTAGAAGACGGATTCCAATATTGGAGAAGTTATTTCTCTTTTGATGGTATTTTCCGAATCGTGAATGTACCAGCAGTTTGTCGCATGGATATTGTAGAAGAAGAAACATTCATCAAAACGGTACGTTCTCAGTATAAACAGCTTCGTAGATGGTCATGGGGATGTACGGATATTGAGTATGTTATTCCACAGTTTATGAACAATCCGCGTATTCCGTTTTTTGAAAAGTTCAAGAAAACACAATACTTGATTCTTAATCATCTTTTCTGGGCAGGAGGAGCTTTTATGCTCTTTTTCATAGGGTATGCTCCGGGTATTTTTTCGTCAGTACACGAGTCGATTATTAGTCTCACCATTCCTCTGATTACTTCTTTTCTCTTCACGTGGATTTTTGCGACAATTATATTCCCGAGTATTATTTCTATCTTCATTATGAAGAAATATACGAAGTTTCGAAAACGGGATTATATTTTCAATATATTTCAATGGGCACTGATTCCTATCCTCACTCTGACACTTTTTTCTATTCCTGCCATCGAGAGTCAGATTCGTCTCTTTTTTGGGAAACGACTTGGGACTTTTGAGACGACACAGAAAATGAAGAGAAAATAGTCGAACCTTGGAAAAAGGCGAACTTCACGTTCAAACTTCACGTTTCTTCGGCCCACGAGGGGAACTAAATAGCTTCTCCGTACAGTAGTACGAATCACTCCAGTAACCCCACAAGGGGGCGAGGGCGGCAGTTTTCGCACGAATTTCATTATTTTTCCAAGGTTCGCAAAAATCAATGATTTTTGAATTAATTCATAATTTTCCAATATGATTCCCTCCTATCAAGAAGAAATTCGCATACATAAAGGCAAAGATCGTATTTTTTGGTTGATAGTTTTTGTCATGACGACATTTTTATATTTCTTTTTTCAAGGATACTATCCAAATTACGAAGGTTTTCTGGATCGAACTGATACGTCTAAACAGACTTTTTTAAAGCCTTTTGGTATTATAGATATCCAAGTATTCCCATCGCCCGATGGAATTTGGGTCAATAATGAGTATTATAGTAATAATTCCAAGACAATATTTGATCTCGGGATATATACGGTTTCTATACAAAAGGATGGATATCTCCCTATTACATTCGCAATAAATATTAATAAACAAAATCCTTTTTATATCAATGTCGTGAATCTTTTGGCACTTCCTGTATATTCCCCACTCCCACTTACTTTTACGAATCTTTCTCTGTACGATGATCTTTATCTCCTCCATATTCATGAGACAGGATCATTCATTGTTACTGATAAAAATTTCCAAGCACTTCATGGAATACGTACAAATTACACATATATTGGTGGAGATTATTTTTCTGATGGATCCAGCATGTATAGTTATTCTCTTGATACTGAGAAATTCACTCCTGTCATGGACCATACAGCTAAACTTCCTCTTCAATGTAAAAATATTTCTTACTATGATGAGAAACTTTTTTGTCGTGATACTATGCAATTTATCGGTCCAAATATAGGAGATATTCATGAGAAGATTCTCGCTATCAATGACCATATTATATTGACGCCAAAGTATATTTACAACGGAGATAGTACCAATACGAGTTGGAAATATTTTGAATATCAAACAGGAACAGTTACTACTCCTGAGAATGTAGTGCATATTGGAAAGCTTCCATATCTTCTTGAAAAAGGGAAACTTACCCCGATAAATATCGTTACCCTTACGAGTATTCCTGTAACAGAGCCTGATTGGTGAATGGATACTATTTTTCAGGGACAAGAATTTAATGATGAAACGATTTTACTTGGAGAAAAAGGAGGAAAAGCAGTTTTCCGCATTATTAATACAGAGAAACAATACTCTGGAACATTTGATTTTGAGCATACAAGTGATGTGAAAGTTTATAAATTGAACGGAGTATATATATTCACAACACTAAAATCTGCATACGTCTACTATAAATGAGCTCAAGAAATCGTGAAGATTCTGAACAATGTAAGTGGTATTGCTTTTATTGATGGAAAAATATTTTTTGATAAAGAAGGGCAGAATTATGTGGTGGATTTACTCAGGAAGGAGGTGAAATAGTTAAAAAAATCCCAGTTCGCGAATGAACTGGGATTTTTTTATACCTTCCGTATTTTCGCTAAGTAGAATCCTTCAGTCATATGAGACGGAAGGATGCGAACCGTATTTTCTATATCGCTATTATAGGTCATTCCTTCGAAACTGGTAATCCCAGGTCTCACAAAGGGCATTTCTGGTAACTCAATTTTCTCAAGTTTCAGATTCGGGTGTTTTGCAAGAATACTATTTATAACCCCTTCATTTTCCTCGGGAGCAAGTGTGCATGTGGAATATACAAGTACTCCTCATTTTTTCAACAATGGAATACTTGCTTCGAGCAGAGTTTCTTGAATGAGTGCTTTCTCACGAATATTAGTAAGGGTCCAAAATCCATAGGAACGTTCATTATCAAGTTTGAATCGTCCTTCTGCGCTACAAGGAGCATCGAGAAGAATTGCATCGAAACTCTCTTTTTTGAGTTCCGACATCAGCTTCTCTGCATCTACTTTACGAGATTCTATATTGGTCGTCCCCTGAAGTTTGATATTGTGCATGAGTTTATAGTACCGAATCTGGTGTTTCTCACATGCTACAATCAGCCCTGTATTTTCCATGATAGCAGACATCTGTGTAGTTTTAGAACCAGGCGCAGCGGTTATATCAAATACTCGCATATCTTTTTGTAGATCGAGAAGAATTGCAGGGATTTGACTCGTGAGTCCTTGTACATAGATTTTTCCTTCATAAAAGAAATCACTTCCTTTGAGAGTGAATTCATCTTTTTTGTCTATAATATATGCAAGCGAAAGGAAAGGGGCTTTTGTAAAAGCAATCCCTTGTGAATACAAAAATGATTCAACTTCTTCTTGGTTGGATTTGAGGGTATTTATTCGGAAAGAACACACTCTATCCTCGGTATATCCCTTTATAGTCTGCTCGAGGTCGTTTTTAGAGAGAAAAGACTCGATTCTTTGAAGATATTTTTTCGGAAGCATAATAAAAAAGTTATGGGGTAGTAACCACTAGTATACAGGGAATTTATAAAAAGAAGAAACTTTCTTT